>CAYNVK010000067.1:7204-11449 GCA_964400395.1 uncultured Lentimicrobiaceae bacterium
AGCACTATTTGCGGCTGCTGATCAATATTTCGAGCATTTGTATGGCTGCGGCAGGAATTTTTGTTCCCGGGCCAAATATTGCCACTGCGCCGGCTTTGTAAAGGAAGTCGTAATCCTGCGAAGGAATTACACCTCCAACGATAACCATGATATCGTCGCGGCCGAGTTTTTTCAGCTCTTCAATAACCTGGGGAACCAGTGTTTTATGACCGGCTGCCAGGCTCGAAACGCCCAACACATGTACATCGTTTTCAACTGCCTGGCGGGCAGCTTCGGCCGGAGTTTGGAACAACGGGCCCATATCCACGTCGAAACCTATATCGGCATAACCGGTAGCTACTACTTTAGCACCACGGTCGTGCCCGTCCTGGCCCATTTTGGCAATCATAATACGTGGACGACGTCCATCGAGTGCAGCAAATTCATCAGCCATTTTGCAGGCTTTCTGATACTGTTCGTCACCCTGGCTTTCGGCGGAGTAAACTCCTGATATCGATCGGATCACAGCTTTATACCTCCCATAAACTTTTTCTAATGCATACGAAATTTCACCCAGCGAAGCGCGTTTGCGGGCAGCGTCAATAGCAAGGGCGAGCAGGTTTCCTTCCCCTGTTTCGGCACTGCGGGTGAGTGCTTCGAGGGCAACCTGTACATCGTCGTTATTGCGCTCAGCACGCAGTTTGTTGAGGCGTTCAATCTGCGATAAACGAACCGCGGTATTGTCAACCTCGAGGATATCGATCGGGTCTTCTTTTTCGAGACGGTATTTGTTGATACCCACAATAGTATCTCTGCCCGAATCAATTTTTGCCTGGCGACGTGCCGAAGCTTCTTCGATACGCATTTTAGGAATACCTGTTTCAATGGCTTTCGACATTCCACCCAGCTCTTCAACTTCCTCAATCAACTTCCAGGCTTTGTGGGCCAGTTCGTTGGTGAGGCTTTCAACATAATAGGAGCCGGCCCAGGGATCAACAACTTTGCAAATGTTTGTTTCTTCCTGAAGGTAAATCTGGGTATTGCGGGCTATACGTGCCGAAAAATCGGTGGGCAAAGCAATGGCTTCGTCGAGGGCATTGGTATGCAGCGATTGGGTGTGGCCCAGCGCAGCTGCCATGGCTTCAACGCAGGTACGGGTTACGTTATTAAACGGATCCTGCTCGGTGAGGCTCCAGCCCGATGTTTGCGAGTGGGTACGCAACGCCAGTGATTTAGGATCTTTCGGGTTAAACTGCTGAACAATTTTTGCCCAAAGCATACGGGCAGCACGCATTTTGGCAATTTCCATAAAGTGGTTCATCCCTATGGCCCAGAAGAATGATAACCTCGGGGCAAAAGCATCAACCGGGATACCGGCAGCAATTCCTTTGCGGATATATTCCAAACCGTCGGCAAGGGTGTATGCCAACTCAATATCAGCGGTTGCACCAGCTTCCTGCATATGATAACCGCTGATGCTGATTGAATTGAACTTCTTCATGTTTTTGGAAGTAAATTCAAAAATATCGGCGATAATTTTCATACTGGGTGCCGGTGGGTAAATGTAGGTATTACGAACCATGAATTCCTTCAGGATATCGTTCTGTATGGTACCGCTGAGTTTTTCCATAGGCACGCCTTGTTCTTCGGCTGCCACAATGTAAAATGCCAGTACAGGCAAAACAGCCCCGTTCATGGTCATGGAAACCGACATTTTATCGAGCGGAATCTGGTCGAACAGTATTTTCATATCCAGGATGGAGTCGATAGCTACACCGGCTTTTCCTACGTCGCCCACAACACGTTCGTGATCGCTGTCGTAGCCACGGTGTGTGGCAAGGTCGAAGGCTACTGAAAGCCCCATTTGTCCTGCTGCCAGGTTGCGGCGGTAAAAAGCGTTCGACTCTTCGGCTGTTGAAAATCCGGCATACTGACGTATGGTCCATGGTTTCATCACATACATGGTACTGTATGGTCCGCGCAGGAAAGGAGCTACTCCTGCAGCATAGTTCAGGTGTTCCATCCCTGCCAGGTCGGCAGCCGTGTACACCGGCTTAACGGCAATTTGTTCGTTTGTCATCCATTCAGCACCAGCTGTAGGCTGACTTGCGGCAGTTTTTGATTTACTGCCTTTTATATCTATTGTTTTAAAATCGGGTCGCATCGTATGATGAGTGATTTTGTGAATCCTAAGTGAATTATGCGTTTTACAGTGGTTAGAAAATTCCCAGTTTTTCCTGGAACGATTCCAACGTCTGAAGCAGGTTGCTGCGTACATGAATAAATTCTTCAACACCGGCTTGTTTCAGGGTGTCGAGAATTTCTTTCGGGTAACCGGCTACAACAAGGATAATTTCCTTATTGGCAGCTTTGAGTTTGGTGGCAATTTCAGCGCCCAGGGTAGCATATTCATCGTCAGAACTGCATATAACCACGATTTCGGCATTCGAAGCTTTTGCTGCTTCAACGCCTTCGTCAACTGTCTGGAATCCTGAATTATCAAGAATTTCGTAACCGGCACAACCGAAGAAATTGGTGGTGAACATAGCACGTGCCTTACGCATGGCCAGGTTGCCAATATTGAAAAGGAAAACGGCAGGTTTTTTATTGCCTTCCTCAACAAACTGCTCTGTGGCTAAACGCAACTGATCGAAGGCATCAGAGCCTCCAAAAAGAACAAGTTTTTTGTATGTCGACGGAGCTTCGTCTTCGTCTTCTTCATCAATTTCCATATCCTCGTCGGCATAGATCTCTTCTTCCAGTTCTTCATCTTCCTCTGCAAAATGAATCTGCCCAAGCATTTCTTCATTAAGGTTTGGATATTGATTGGTTCCAAGCTGGATCAAACGCCGGTTGGCAATGTCTTCGAGACGCTGAGCGGCCGATTTTTCAATAATTTCCTGAACAAATCCGGCTTTCACCGCTTCAACCATTCCACCTTTTTCCTCTACCTGCAGAAATACTTTCCATGCAGCTTCGGCAATAAGTTGGGTCAGGTTTTCGATATAATATGAACCTGCCGAAGGATCAACAACCTTATCGAGGTAAACTTCTTCCTTCAGTATGATTTGTTGGTTACGGGCCAGGCGGGTCGAAAACTCGTCGGGATCCTTATAAAAAGTATCGAACGGTAAAATGCTGAGCGACTGTGTTCCGCCAATTACTGCCGACATAGCCTCGGTGGTGCTGCGTAACAGGTTAACATACGGATCGAATAAAGTTTTATTCCATGCCGAAGTAGTGCTGTGAATGTACATTTGCATGGAAGCATCGCTGGCTGGTTTATACTGCTCAACGATTTTTGCCCACAACATGCGTGCTGCCCTCAGCCGGGCTATCTCCATAAAATAGTTTGAACCAATACCAAACGAGAACATCATCCGCTGTGCAGCGTCATCCACCGAAAGGCCTGCAGCTGTAGCCTGTGCCAGGTATTCGTTACCCGAAGCCAGGCTGAAACCCAGTTCCTCAGCAATGGTTGCGCCGGCGCTGTTAAAATAGTGCCCGTTTACGTTTACCATTTTCATGGCTGGCAAATTTTCTTTGCCGAGTTTTATCATGGTGGCTACCTGTCCCAGGTCGCTTTTCTCCGATTTCCAGAAATCGCCATTCAAAAGCAGGTAACTGATCGGGTCGAAATCGAAGGAGCCCTTCATTTTTTCTACCGGCAATTTGTGCGCTTTGGCAAACGCTGCCACATTCCTGAGCAGTTCAGGATACGAAGGAGCCGCACCGAAATGGATGGCCACTTCAGCAGGGTTGATCCCTTTAAGCAGGTTTTCAACATCCTGTTCGGTTTCCAGGTCGGCAGCTACCATACCAATACCGGTGGCGCCACGTTTAATGGCGTCAACAGCCAGGCGGTTGGATTCGGTTTCATCGTCGGTTTCGATGTCCTGACGTATTTCCCAGTCGTTGGAGCGGGTGTTGTTACCCCGAACGAAAGGAAATTCACCCGGAAGCACATTCAGCGTTCCGATTCCTTGGGTATCCTCATCGCGGTAGTAAGGTTTAACATCAAATCCTTCGGAGGTTTTCCAAACCAGTTTTTTCTGGTAATCGGCACCCTTCAGATCCGCCATAATACGCTCTTCCCATTCGGCTTTTGTTACCGGAGGAAAGGTACTAAAAAGTTTTTCATTGTTCTGATCCATAGTAATTTATAAGTTGGCCAGCATATTATCCGGCCGTAGCCGGAATCGTTAATTGTGGTGCAAAGGTATAAATATTTATAAACATGACATGGATTTGTTAATCGATTAACAA
>CAYNVK010000068.1:0-11422 GCA_964400395.1 uncultured Lentimicrobiaceae bacterium
AAGACGGAAGACCGAAGTCGGAAGTCAGAAGTCGGAAGTCGGAAGACCGAAGACAGAAGGCAGAAGTCAGTAGACCGTAGACCGGAGACAGAAGTCGGAAATCCCCTATGCAGTCAGGACACCATATCCCCAAATCCTTCTCCGTGTCCCCCCATCTCCATGTCTCCCTTTCTCCTTGCCCCCATCCCCCATCACCCATTGCACATCATCCATCGCCCTTCCTAACCTCAAAACAATAATCTCAACCAGGCTCTCAAACGGCCGGAAATTACCCGTATTTTTCAGGACTGAAGTTCTATAAAGGATAAATTTAAAGGCGGTATCCGTAAATTTTCGGATATCGCTTTTGCGTTTAAAGTTATTTTGTATGTTTACCAAAAAATAAATCCTACCTATGAAGACTGTATATATTGTTCGCCATGGCAAAGCCATACATGCCACTGCAAATGTTGCTGATGCTGACCGACTGTTAACCGATACCGGTGTTGCACGTACCTGCAGGGTCGCCCTGTATGTGGCTGAGAGCAAGCCTGTGATTGACCAGATTATTTCGAGCCCGGCCGAAAGAGCTTATGCAACCGCTTTGATTATTGCTGATAAGTTAGGTTATCAGGCCAGCAACATAAAAACTGATGAAAAACTTTTCACCGGCGATGATAAAGATACACTCGATATTATTGAAGGTCTCGACGATTCAATAAATACAGTTATGATAGTTGGGCACAACCCGGTTATCACCCAGGTAGCAAACCATTTTGCAGAGCCGAAACTGGAATCGCTGCCAACAACCGGCGTTGTTTCTGTTCACCTCGAAACCGAGAAGTGGTCGGACCTCAAGAGAGCAAAAGTGATCCAGAACTTCACTGTGTGGCCCGGGATGTTGTAACCAGCACCGTTACACTCCCGGCAAACAAGCTAACCCATCAAATCAATACATCATTTACCCGCACACTTCGGTGAAGCGGGTTTAAATCATTGTGGCAATGGGCATTCCGCTATCTGCACACTTTTCTCATGAAGCATTTTAACAGGCTGGGAAGATGTTAGCGGAAGAAGAAGAAAGGCATTCATAATTCCTGTATTGCTCGTAAACTTCAACTGCAAAGCAGCAATGAGATTAAATAAATATTAAACAATTGTGAATGGCGCAATTAAGCTTCCACATAAACTACTCTTTTTCAATACATAATGCAATATTAACTAAAAACAGACTGGATTAAACCAGTCGTTTTACTTTGCTGAATGGTTGGCCCAAGGCTTTAAATATCGACTTAATGCGTAAAAATTATTAAATTTGTATTTTAGTATTAACAAAGTGCGCATTTGCGATGTTAAATTTAGATAGCTGACAAACAGCATCATTAATTTTGAATCTATATGGCCGGAAGTAAAGGCAACAATATAAACCGGGAAATCAGCTGGCTTCAGTTTAACGAAAGAGTATTACAGGAAGCAGCTGACCAGGCAACTCCGTTGGTTGAACGCATGAAATTTCTTGGTATTTACTCCAATAATCTTGATGAGTTCTTCAGGGTGCGCGTGGCTACGGTTAACCGCATGATCAGCATGGAAAAAGGCGTGTTTCGCGATAAAAACCTGAATCCGCGAAAAACCCTGCGCGAAATTAACCGCATCACCAAAGAGCAGCAAAAGGAGTTTCAACACATTTACAATACCGTTATTCAGGAACTTGCGCAGCACAATATCTTTGTTATCAACGATCACGATTTAAGCCCTGAGCATGGCAATTTTGTTGCGCAATATTTCAGGGACCATGTCAGGCCTTACCTCTTCCCTATCATTTTAAGCAACCTTAAGGCTACCTCGCTCCACGATCATTCTCTGTACCTGGCTGTGGTACTGCAGGTAAAAGGCAAACCGGCGCAGGAGAAATATGCCCTGGTTGAAGTTCCGGTGAATACCCTTTCGCGTTTCCTGATTTTACCACCGCAGGACGATAAAAAATACATCATTTTACTCGACGATGTGATCAGGCATTGCATGGGCGAAATATTTTCGGTATTCGGATTTAACAGCTATAAAGCATATGCCATTAAGTTTACACGCGATGCCGAGCTGGATATTGACAACGATGTATCGAAAAGCTTTATAGAGTTGATGACTGAAGGGCTGAAACAACGCGAAGTGGCGCCACCGGTAAGGTTTGTTTACGACCGGCATATGCCCGAACGACTGCTGAAACAACTGCTCACCAAACTGAATATTAACCAGAGCGATACCATTACGGCAGGCGGACGGTACCACAATTTCAAAGACTTTGTACAGTTTCCCAATATAGGTAATGCCGACCTCGTTTATCAGCACATGCCGCCGCTCGAACACCAGGGGCTGCGCGGTACCCAAAGCATACTTGCCGGAATTAAGGAACGCGACTACCTGGTACATTACCCTTACCAGTCGTTCGATTACCTGATTGACCTGCTGCGTGAAGCTTCGCTCGATCCACAGGTGAGGGCCATCAAGATGACGCTGTACCGGGTTGCCAGCAATTCGACCGTGGTGAATGCCCTTATAAATGCAGCACGCAATGGAAAGGAAGTTACGGTATTTCTTGAGGTGCAGGCCAGGTTCGACGAAGAAGCAAACATCTACTGGGCCGAAAAAATGCAGGAAGAAGGCGTGCGCGTCATCCAGTCGATTCCCGGGTATAAGGTTCACGCCAAGCTGCTGCTGATCCGTCGTAAAGAAGGTGTGCGAAATGTGTATTATGCGGGTATCGGTACCGGCAACTTTAACGAAACCACAGCACGGGTATATACTGATATTTCCATTTTAACCTCCGCCAAAGAAATAGCAGCCGATGTAAACAGCGTTTTCCACCTCTTTGAATCTATTTATAATGCGCCCAGGTTTTCGAAACTGATTGTGGCCCCTTTTCACATGCGCACTCAGTACCTCAAGCTGCTCAGCAATGAAATCAAGAACGCGAATGCAGGCAAGGATGCCTGGGTAATTTTAAAACTGAATAATCTTACCGATTCAAAAATTATCAAAAAACTATATGAAGCTGCCGAAGCAGGAGTAAAAATCAAACTCATTATCCGCGGAATCTGTACCCTTAATCCGAACCTGCCAAACCTGGGAGGGAATATTGAAGCAATTACGATAGTCGGTCGCTTTCTCGAACACAGCCGTGTAATTGTATTTGCTAACGACGGTAAAGAACTATTTTTTATTTCATCAGCTGATTGGATGGAACGTAATTTCGATGGCCGGATAGAAGTGGCATGCCCGGTATACGACCGCGAACTACAACGCGAACTGATGACCCTGTTGCAAATACAGCTCCGCGATAACACCAAAGCCCGGCAGATTACAGCCACACGCACAAACCAGTATGTAAAAGGCAATCCCAACCTGAAGCTTAACTCGCAGTTCGAAACGTATAAGTTTTTTAAAGATAAAGTCTTGTAGCCGGTCGAATTCCCCAATACCGGTATAGCATAATAGATTCAGGATGAAGAATTGAGCAGAACTGATCAGCCTGGGTTAAAAAGTAAAGATATACCGGCGTTAATCCGCCATTTTCACGCCATCAACAATATAAGTACTTTCACCGCGCCAGGGTAAAGTGTTTTTTTTCTCCTTGTAGTGTACAATGATAGTTTTACCCTGCAGGGTATCCAATTCGAGTGCCAGACTTTTTTCTGAGACCGAGAAAAAGAACTTTTCTGATGCCAACGCCACGTTTTTATTACTCTGCACGCTGCTGAGCACCATTTCGCCTTCGTAGGTTTTAAAGATATTTCCTTTGCGCGAAAACTTCTGTAAAAGCCCCGCCCGGTAACCATCGCTGTAGTTAAAGAAATAACTCCAGTAAATCCAGATGCCAATCAACAGGAAGAGCACGGAAACAGTATAATAAAAAAACCGCTTCATCTTCTTCTTAAAAACACTTGTACGGGTTGGAGCCGAAGTGTTCTGCGCATTACTGATATCAGCCATATTCTATCCTTTTTTACAAAGATAATAAAATAATGCCAACATCTCAGCTCAGATTTTATCACGAAATGAGTCCCTTAAAATCAGCCATCGAATTGAAACGGCTTACCATTCGCATTGAAATGATAATTATCTTTGTGGCATAAAGCGAAGCGGAGTAAATGATACTATTTGAAGAAGCCCTGGAAATAATAAAAAAGGTTGCTGTACCGCTTCCGGGCGAAACGGTGAGTCTCGGGAAAAGTGCGGGAAGAATACTGATTGAAGATGTTTTTTCCGACATGGATATGCCCCCTTTCGACAAATCGGCGGTGGATGGTTATGCCTGTCGCAGGGCTGACCTCGACACAGCGCTCAGGGTGCTCGAAACTATTCCGGCAGGGAAGGTGCCCTGTAAAACCATCGGAGCTGGTGAATGCTCAAAGCTGATGACGGGTGGAATGCTGCCTGCAGGTGCCGACTGCGTTATTATGGTCGAAGATGTTGAAATCACCGGGAAAGATACGATCCGGTTCACCGGAACAAAAACAGCATTAAATTACTGTAAAATGGCCGAAGATATCCGGCGCGGGGATAAGGTACTCAACAAAGGAACGCTCATCAGGCCACAGGAAATAGCTATTTTAGCATCAGTTGGATGTGCAGATATTAAAGTTTACAAACAACCCAATATCGGAATTATTTCTACCGGCGACGAACTGGTTGAGCCTGCTGAAATTCCGGCCATATCGCAAATCCGCAACAGCAATGCATGGCAGCTGCTGGCCCAGGCACAGCGGGCCGGTTGTAAAACCTCGTATTTTGGCATTGCCCGCGATACCGAAGAGGCAACCCTTGAAATTATCCAGAAAGCGAGCATCGAAAGTGATATCGTGATACTTACCGGGGGAATATCGGCAGGTGATTTCGACTTTGTTCCTGCAGTAATCCAGCAGGCCGGCTACGAGATAAAATTCCGCAGCATGGCTGTGCAGCCCGGCAAACCGGTTATTTTCGCTACCTGTGGCAACCAATACCTGGTCGGCTTGCCCGGCAACCCGGTTTCCTCATTCGTACAGTTCGAATTACTGGTAAAACACCTGATCAGGCTTATCACCGGGAAAACCTCAAAGGAAATGCAGATCACGGTGCCTATGGGCGTGGATTACAAAAGGAGAAATACCGGACGTAAAGCCTTCTTCCCGGTATACCTTTCGGAGGAAGGAACGGCGATGCCGGTTGAATACCATGGCTCAGCACATATTCATTCCTACATACATGCCCAGGGCATAGTCGCTATTGAAATAGGCAAAGAAACCATTAGTAAAGGAACCCTGGTACATGTTCGACTCGTATAACCGGCGCATAAATTACCTCCGCATTTCGGTTACCGACCGTTGTAACCTGCGTTGCACATACTGTATGCCTGCCGAAGGCATCGCGTTAATGCAGCATACCGATATTCTTTCGTTCGAAGAGATCATGGAAGTGGTTGATTCGGCGTTGTTGCTTGGTGTGGATAAGATACGCATTACCGGCGGAGAGCCCCTGGTGAGGAAAGGAATTGTTAACCTGGTTCAGATGATCGCTTCGCGACCAGGGGTGCAGGACCTGGGACTGACAACCAACGGTCAATTGCTCCAAAAGTATGCCCTCCCGCTCAAAGAAGCCGGCCTGCACCGCGTTAATGTGAGTCTCGACACCATGGATCCTCTGAAATATAGCCAGGTAACCCGGGGCGGAGAAATTGACAACGTGCTCAAAGGTATTGAAGCCTCAGTTTCGGCCGGACTATCGCCGGTGAAAATAAATTGCGTAATTGCAAAATCAGCTTCCGAACCCGATGCAATGGCGGTAGCTGAATATGGCAAAAAAATGGGGATACAGGTAAGGTTTATCAGGCAGATGGATCTCGAAAAAGGAGAGTTTTATGTAGTTGATGGCGGGAGCGGCGGCGATTGCTCAACCTGTAACCGGCTGAGACTTACTGCCAACGGAATGATTAAACCCTGCCTGTTTAACGACATGGAATACAATATCCGCGAACATGGCGCACATAAAGCGTTGCAACTTGCATTGGGCAATAAACCTTCGTGCGGAACCATCAATCACCATGGTGAATTTTATAACATCGGGGGATAGGGCTTTGGATGTTGGATTTCGGATGTTTGATTTCGGATTTTTGATTTCGGATTGGGGATTGGGGATTGCGGACTGAGGATTGCGGATTGCACCTGCATTTAGGAATAGAGGATGTTGAAACCGGTTACTTAAACGTTTTTCCATAAAATAAATTTATTCATGAAACTATTTTAACTTCTCAATACAAATTAGATGAATAAACTCAGCCATACCGATAACGAGGGAAAAGCCAATATGGTGGATGTAGGGCATAAACCCAGCCAGTTGCGGATTGCAAAAGCGCAGGGGTTTATCAGCCTGCAGCCCGAAACAGTGAACCTGGTTAAGGAAAACAACATGAAAAAAGGCGATGTGCTTACTGTTGCCCAACTGGCCGGCATACAGGCAGCAAAGCTTACCTCGTCCATTATTCCGCTATGCCACACCTTGCTGATAACAAAAGTTGATGTAAAACTCACCCTCGAACCGCGTGGAGTTTCTGCCCTGAGCGAAGTACATTGCATCGGGCAAACCGGCGTAGAGATGGAAGCACTTACAGCCGTATCAGCATCGTTGCTCACGGTTTACGATATGTGTAAGGCTGTGGACAAAACGATGGAGATCAGCAATATAAAACTAATCAGCAAAACCAAGACCGATATCTGAGTGGAAGTTAAACGCTGCTACGAAAAACACGAAAACCACCCAAACCAACCACATTAAAATGCCATTATTACTTCTTGCTTTAGCCCCGGCAATTATCATCATGTTGTATGTTTACTTGCGCGACAAGTACGAAAAGGAACCCATCAAGCTGATATTAAAAGGAATAGCGCTTGGAGCAATTATTATCTTCCCGGTCGGGCTTATCGAAAACACGCTGATGGCTTACGGAAAGGCATTTCCTGCAATGCAAAAAGCGGCATGGGATGGTTTTGTGGTAGCGGGTGCCACCGAGGAAGCATTTAAGTTCCTGATGGTTTTCATTCTGGTATGGCGTAACCGCAATTTTAATGAGAAGTTCGATGGTATTGTTTATGCGGTATCTGTTTCACTTGGATTTGCGGCCATCGAGAACCTGTTCTATGTTTTTTCGGACAATTCGTTGCAGGTTGGCCTGGTGCGCGCATTTACAGCCGTGCCCGGGCATGCGGTATTTGGCATCGTGATGGGATTTTACCTCGGACTGGCAAGGTTCAGCAGCCAAAGCCGCGGCAAGTGGCTGTTGCTGGCATTTGTAGTCCCCTGGCTGATACATGGATTGTACGATTTCATGATCATGTCAGGAAAATCGCTGCTTTTGGTTGCATTTGTTCCTTTCCTGATATACCTGTACCGTTTCGGGCTTAAACGTATGCGCGAATTTAACGAGCAGTCTGCTTTTAATCCTGCAAATATGAATTTCGGAAACGGGCAGGATAACAATTACGAACAGCGGTAATCAAAACAAATTATTCAGCTAATTTATGACTAACCGGATTTTACAAATACTAAAACCAGGTGTTCCTAAACCGGTGCTGATTGCGCTTGGGGCTGCCCTGTGGGGGTTTGCTGCATACCGCATCCTCTCGCTGGGGTTTATCTTTATCGAAAAACATGCCCTGCATCACTTACTCAATTACCTGATCGGTGTTATCGGCTTCATCCCGTTTTTCCTGCTGGTTTTCCGGAAAGTGAGCCGCCGCTATGTCAACCGCATTAAAAATCTGCCGCAACGCCGGCCTTGCATGTTTGCCTTTTTCGACCTCCGCGGGTACATCCTGATGACTTTCATGATTACCATGGGCATTGCCATAAGCCACTGGAAAGTGATCCCTGAACTTTACAAGGGAACCTTTTTTATCTCGCTGGGCCTCTCGCTGCTGGCATCCTCGTTGTTTTATATCATCGAAGGCGTTCAGTTTGTAAAAAGTCAAAGAAAAATGAAGAAAAATGAAGAATTATAAAACCTGGCAGCAGATTTCAATATTATTTAAAAATCCTAAAAAAACAGCATCCCAATTACCACTAAACAACCACCGAATGACCACCGAATGACCACTGAACAACTACCAAATAACCACTGAAAAGCCACCAAATAACCACTGAATGACCACCGAATGACCACAGTACAACCTCCAAATAACCACTGAATGACCACCGAATAACCACTGAATGACCATTCTCAAACACTCTAAATAACTTCTCCCCTCTCTCCCCCTCTCTTATCCCAACCTCCAAATTATAAAAGTTAAAAACAAAATTACATGTCGACTCCCATAACCGTAGTGTCAGTAAATATAAGCGAGAAAAAAGGAACCATAAAAGTGCCGGTTCCCCAGATTGAATTAAATGAACTTGGTGTTGCCAACGATGCCCATGCCGGCGACTGGCACCGCCAGGTTAGCCTGCTGGCCGATGAAAGCGTACAACGGTTTACGCATGCCGCCGGCCGAAAAATTAACTATGGTGAGTTTGCCGAAAATATTACCACCAAAGGCCTTGAGCTGGTTAACACCCACCCGCTCGACAGGCTGACGATTGGCGATGTGGAACTGGAAATTACTCAGATTGGCAAGGAATGCCATGGAACTTCCTGTGCTATTTTTAAGGAAGTAGGCAATTGCGTGATGCCCAAAGAGGGGATTTTTGCCCGCGTACTGAAAAACGGCACCGTAAAAGCCGGCGACCAGGTAAATTATTTTCCACGCGTTTACAAGGTGCTTGTAATAACCCTCAGCGATCGTGCCAGCCGCGGCGAATACAGCGACCGCTCGGGCCCCAGGATCGAGCAATTACTCGCTTCGTTTTTCGAAAACATGAAGTGGACATATGCTGTGGAGCGTAAGCTTATTCCGGATGATGCAGCAGCACTGAAAGCGTTGCTGGAAGAAGCCAAACTGGCGGAAACTGACATCGTGATCACCACAGGCGGAACCGGTATAGGTCCGCGGGATATCACGCCCGACGTGGTAAAATCGCTTCTCGATAAAGAAATACCCGGTGTTATGGAACTGATACGATTTAAGTATGGCAGCCTGAAACCCAATGCTTTGCTTTCGCGGGCTGTGGCCGGAGTAATGAAACGAACACTGGTGTATACCCTTCCGGGAAGCGTTAAAGCCGTTGAGGAATATATGACCGAAATTACCCCAACCTTAAGGCACAGCATTTATATGCTCCATAACCTTGACGCCCACTGATGTTGATTTTTTTGAAATGTTGGTTACCGCTACTGAAGTAATTCCTTTATGAATCGCGGATAGTTTTAAAACGCAGGATGGCGATTGTTCCCACAAGTGCGCCACCAACAGCCACATATTTCACGGTATCATTTTCGATCAGGAAAAACACCGAAATGAGCATCATCCCCCACATGAGGGCGAGTGAAATAATTTTAATATGCAGCCTGATCCCTTTCCGGTCGAGGAAATCGTTAAGTATCGGGCCAAAAATTTTGTGATTCACCAGCCAGTCGTGCATCTTTTTCGAACTGCGGGCAAAAGCATAGGATGCAAGCAACAGAAATGGCGTTGCGGGCAAGCCGGGAATTAAAACACCCAAAGCTGCCAGTATCACGCAAACAATGCCCAGACTGATAAAAAAAATCCTCATAAACGGTTCGTAAAACAGGATAGTGTAAAATGCATACCTAAAACTGCAGCATTTAAACTTACACCCCCTTGAAACAAAATTTAATCAGCTATGGTTCAGCAATCGCGATAATAAATGTGAGCGAAGCTGAATTTGTGCCCGCCGAGGGCAAAACCATCACCTTTTTATGATTCCCCTGGCTTTGTTTCCACATAAACCGGCCGGTAACAAAACCCAGTGCTGACCCAATTACAACGTCCGAAGCCCAGTGTTTATTATCGTAAAGCCGGGAAACTGCAGTGCCTGCAGCCAATGTGTACGCCAAAGCAGGCACCCATATCGTACTGCGGTATTCCATGGCAAAAACTGTAGCCATGCTGAATGCAGCCGTCGAATGCCCGGAAGGAAAACTGTTGTAATGGATATCACTGAATGGGCCATCCCAGTTTGCATGGTTGGGTATATCGTCCTGGTACGGACGATGCCGGTGCGTAAGCTGCTTTACAACTCCACCAATCAACCCCGCAACAGCCAATGATTTGGCTGCAGTAAGCGAAGTACCTGCCAGCCGCTTATCCTTTACCAGCCTGCCTGTAAGGTACAACCCACCGACCAGTACCGGCGAAAAACGGCCAAAGGGTTCAAAAACATATTTTGAAAAATTATCGGCAGTGGCCGATTGGTGATCCGTGAAAAACTCCTGTATTTTTTCATCCTGACTATAGGCAAGTATACCGGCACCCGATACTACTCCAAATCCCAGCCATTGCTTCAGTTCCCATTTTGCCGGCGAAACCACGAAGGCTTTGCTGTGGTACCAGTACGATTTTCCATATGCTTTATTCAGTTCGGGATAATAAATAGAATCGGCGCCAGCAGCCCGCAGTTTGACTGCAGAAAGCAAAATCAATAAAAAGAAAAAAAACTTACTGCTGGTCACAACACGCTATTTTGGGTTAAAATGAGAAAAATATCCGGCTCCAATCATGCATCCATTATCCCCTGTCGATGCCTATATCGCTCATCGAAAGCGGATCATCAATAAGTTTGAGGTGCATAAAAACTGTAACGGTGCAACAAAAATCGCACCCACGGCTGCCACCAGGTTCACTCACGACTAAAGCGCACCCGACAACAAGCCCACCGGGTTGGTCAGGTACCAGGCCAACAATCTTTACGATATGGTAGCTACTGCAGCTATAATTGACAGTTAAGCAAATTTTCGGAGCGTGGAAGTTTGCATCTGAAAGACCATGAATGATTGTTAGGTTAAACAAACCTACAAGAAATTAAAATAATACACAATCATTTTCCGGTATTACGTTTACATTGTATCTTTGATTTCGCTAATCACAACTAAATAAAAATCCTTTACCTGGCTCATTATGAACTATTTTACAAAAACATGTATTATAATTTTGGTATTGAACGCATTAATTGCAGGCAAAATTTTCGCCCAATCACTCGAAGGGAAATGGAGAAACCAGGATTTTGAAAAGGGAAATTATAATACCGATCTGGTTTACATGTTCACGCCGGAGAAAGATCCATTCAGAGGCTATCGTTTAATTACAACAGAAGAAACCATTATCGAAAATGCCAGTTCATGGGATCAGCATATGGAATTAAACGAGGGAATATATACGCTAAAAGACAGCGATCTGTGTATTTTCAAGAACGATAAGGCGCAGGGCGTTTGCTACTGGATCTGGTGGAAATCCGACGACACATTCGAACTGGAAACCAAAGATGGACAGGTTTTAAAGTTTGCCAGGGCATATTCGAA
>CAYNVK010000069.1:0-7747 GCA_964400395.1 uncultured Lentimicrobiaceae bacterium
GACGACCGGATTGATATTACCGGCCTCACTGCATTTACACCCGGCAAACCGCTTGTAATTGTGCTGCACCATGCTGATGGAACAACGGATCAATTTCCGGTAAATCATACCTATAACCAAATGCAGATTGACTGGTTTAAAGCCGGTGGAGCTCTTAATTTGCTGAGGATGAGTTTGTAAAAAAAGTAAACTTATAAAAAGGCCCGGCAAAAAAAGAGGTTAAATTGTCTTAAAATCTAATTACAATGACGATGCAGCCCCTCTCCTCGGAGAGGGGTTGGGGTGAGGTAATCCCAGTATTTCATTTTCTTAACTCGTTCTGCCGGTTAAAGTTTTAACTTATAAAATAAAAAGCCACTTTTCCGTGATGGAGAAGTGGCTTTTTTAATAACGATAATAAGGCTTTTTAACTTTCTTCCTCAAAGAGAAGTTTGTAAAAATTCATCCCCGAAGCCTGATCGAAGCCTTTTTCTATCCGCTGGCTGTCGCCATGCACGTAGATGTGGAAATTTTTGTCCAGCTTAATCACACTTTTAAAAAACTTGCTTTGCTTTTTTACGGCCGCCGTCGATATATCGAAATTATCAGTCAGCTTCACATCATGCTCCACCTCGAATTCTGTTTTGTACGACTTAAAACTGCTGATCATTTCCGGTGCCTGCATCACTTCATTTGCAAAATCATCAAGATCGAAATTTTCATTTTCCTTGAAAAATTTCACTGATTTATTCAGCATTTCAGCCTGGTCGGCTTTTGTAACTTCGAATTGCTCGGGGAATTTTTCAATTACAAAACTTTTGCACATGCTGAGCACATTCTTGGTTTGGTAATAATCGTCGTTTCGCACCAGCACATGCAGGAAATGATCAATCCAATATTGCGCTTCACCGCCTTTGTTCAGGTTGTCGACCACCGAAACCAGGTAGCCGTTTTCGCGTTCGGTATTAAAAATCAGGCAGCCTTTGTCCAGTTTATGAATGTTGATGCCGGCTTCGCTTTCCATCTCAAAACCATCATTTTTCGGGTACACTTTCAGAAAAGTTTCCTTGGTTTCCGATTTAAACAAACCAACAGCATCCATCGTTTCGCCCTCTACTATGCAGTCGCGGAAGTAAACCACGTATAGCTCGCCGCCTCTCACCTTGGGGTGCACGCTAACTTCGTACAGGTGTTTTGCCAGGTTTACCGATTGGTCGAAGAGCGTTTCCGGATTATCAAAAATCTCCGAAACGAAGGAGTAAACCTCATTCAGGTTTATATCCGATTCGTGAAAAAGGTTGTAAAACTCATTCGATTTAAACGGCGAAAGGAAATAAGTGAGCAGCAGGTTGTTGATGCTGTCGTCAGTTCGCAGCTCTGATTTGGAGAAACGTATGCCCTCTTCATTCAGTTTATTGCCTACATTGTGGACGGCAATGTTTTGTATTTCAATTTGTTCGGTTATGATCATGAGGTTGGTTGATGCTGGTACAATTAATTGGATGTGAATAGTTTGAATTGGCTGGAAGACCGAAGACCGAAGACCCCTGCCTGACTGCGTCAGCAGGCAGGGAAGACGGAAGTCCGAAGACGGAAGACGGAAGAATGAAGATGTAAAACTGCTAGGTTCTGAAATTGGTTTAAACAAATTTTACACCAGAACAGGATTTTGGATTGATATCGGAGCAGGACTAATGACAGAAATCCGGAGCCGGAAAAATGAAGAACTTCCGACTCCGGACTCCGGACTTCAAATTTTCGGCTCCTTACCTCAAGCCCATAGCTACAATAATCTCTTCAATCCTTCCATCAAGCCTGGCTTCAGTTTGTTTGAAATCAGCCACCGATTTTAAGTCAGCTCTTACGCTGAAATAAAACTTGATTTTAGGTTCAGTTCCCGAAGGGCGCATGGAAATTTTACTGCCATCTTCGAGGAAGAACTGCAGTACATCGCTTTTGGGTAACCCAATAGGCGTAACCTTTCCGGTATGTATTTCCGTTGCCTGGCGAAGTTCGAAATCATTCATCTGTTTTACTTTTGAACCGGCTATTTCCTTTGGCGGATTGGAACGGAATCCTTCCATCATCGCTTTTATCTCCGCTTGTCCGCTCATGCCTTTTTTAACCACGTTCACCAGGTTTTCTTTGTATAATCCGTATTCCAGGTAAATATCGAGCAACAGCTGGTACAGGCTTTTCCCTTTACTGCCAGCCCAGGCAGCGCATTCGGCAAAAATACAGCAGGCCGTTACAGCATCCTTATCGCGCACAAAATCACCGATCATAAAACCGTAGCTTTCTTCACCGCCGCCGATAAAGGTCTTTTTGCCTTCGAAGTTCCTTATCACCTCTGCAATCCATTTAAAACCGGTGAGGCAATCGAAATACTCTACCCCGGCATTGCGGGCAATATCTCCAAGCAGCTCGGAGGTTACAATGGTTTTAACGATATATTCATTGCCGGTAAGTTTTCCTTTGGCTTCCCATTGTTTTATGAGGTAATATGTGAGCAGGGCTGCAGTTTGATTTCCGTTGAGCAAAATATAATTGCCATCGGTATCCTTCACCCCAACTCCGATACGGTCGGCATCGGGATCGGTTGCGAGCACCAGGTCGGCATCAATTTTCACGGCCAATTCCATGGCCATTTTCATGGCTGCTTTTTCTTCGGGATTCGGCGAAACTATGGTTGGGAAATTACCATCCGAAATAGCCTGTTCCTCAACTACATGTATATTTTCGAAGCCAAAATCCTTCAGCGCTTTCGGTACCAGGGTAATACCGGTTCCGTGAAGCGGCGTATAAACAATCTTCATGTTTTTTTGAGGCGCAATTACTTCCGGAGCCAGTGAGTAGCTCTTTGATACACGGAGAAATTCCTTGTCGATGGTTTCGCCTATCATGTTGATTTTCATAGGATCACCTTCAAAATTTACTTCGCCTATTGAAGCAATTTTCTGAACTTCGGAAATCACATTTTTATCGTGCGGGGGCACAAGCTGTGCGCCATCGTTCCAGTACACTTTGTAGCCGTTGTATTCCTTCGGGTTATGCGATGCGGTTAGCACAATGCCACTGTGGCAGTGCAGGTAACGGACCGCGAACGATAGCTCGGGTGTTGGCCGGAGGTTTTCGAAAAGATACACTATTATCCCATTGGCCGATAGTACATCAGCAGCAATGCGTGCAAAGTATGAGCTGTTATTCCTCGAGTCGTGCGCAATGGCAATACGGATTTCGGGTTCAGCCGCAAAAACTGATTTCAGGTAATTGGCAAGCCCCTGTGTTGCCATGCCCACGGTGTATTTATTCATCCGGTTGGTGCCATCGCCCATGATGCCACGCAAACCACCTGTACCAAATTCGAGGTCGCAGTAAAAACTCTCCGCCAGTTCGGTGGGGTCGTTTTCAATTAGCCTGCTGATGCGGGTTTTGGTTTCAGCATCAATATTTGTGTCGTTGAGCCATGCCTGCGCTCTTTTTAAAATGTTGGGATCAATAGCTGTAGTTGCCATAATATGAATGATTTATTTTTTTTCGAACCTGTTTTTATTATTTGTACAAACCTAAGAAATTTATCCGAAACCCGAACGCCCGGTTCTGATAAAAATAGATGTGCCCGGGCTTCGTTTATCAACAGCGAGATTTAAAATGGAGGATACAGAGTCGAGCTACTTACTGTGGTGGTAAATTATTCCTGTCGACCCAGCAAAGTACTAAACCTGAGTCCCATTCTGAACCACCTTCCGGCTTGTGGAACATTGCCATAATCCACATACTCTGTATTCAGCAGGTTAGTAGCCTCGGCAAAAAACAACCAGTTTTTGAGCTTGTAATTCAGTTGTAAGTCCATTACCAGGAAGGGATTGTAAGGCGTTTCAGTGGTTTCGGGTACCCCATTTACGTATTTTATATAACCTCCTTCGCGGTCCTGGTAACTAAATGCCCATGAAGCCGAAAGATTTTGCCACACCCTGTGATTTACCAGCAAGTCGGCTTTATGTTTCAGTATATCGAGAACATAACGTGACATAAATTCATCGCTTGATTTATCAGCCTTCAGGTACGCATAACCGAAAGTCAGCGTTTTCAGGAACGAATTGCCAGGTAGCAGTTCTTCCATATTAAATGCGATGCTGGTTTCGATACCTACCACATTAATGTCGGTAATATTGGTGGCCTGCCATGGTTCTGAATATGTGGTGCGCACCCAATCTATCATATTGTGCCCGTAGCGTTTAAAAATGGCTACATGCGAAATGATTCCGGGTACTAAATATTTCAATCCGGTTTCGATGGTGACGGCTTCTTCGGGCTTCAGGTTGGGATCGCCCTTGCTGGTAGGATCATTGTAATATAAATCAGTAAATGTCGGCAAACGCAGTGTCCGGTTTGCGTTGAAGTAAATCCTGAAATTATTGCGCAACTGGTATGCGGCATCCAGGCCGGGATAAAAGGTAATTTTCCCGGGGAGTGCACTCAGGTAACTGGCCAGCAGACCGGCCGATACCGAGAATTTTTTAATGTTAACTGATTCTTCAACAAATAAGCCTGCCGAAGTCCTGTCCTTTCCGAGGGTGTAATACACATCATCCACCCCTTTCACAGGAATCCGGTTATCGAGCGAATCTCCAAGTTTGTTACTGCGGATCAGTTCATGCCTTACGTCGTAGCCAACCGACAGTTTTCCCTGTTTGCCGGTACTGGTCCACAGATTTGCATTTGAGCCTAAAACATCGGTGTAATGATAATTATGAGTTTTGTACCAGGCCGGGGCTTCATCGCGAAACAAGCGGAATTCATCATAATGCCTGCGGAAATAAACAGAAGGCGCAAATCCTTTAAAATGTGTTTTGTAGCGCGCTGATGCAAAAATGGTTTGTGTAATCTCGTATTGGTCGGGGTATTTTGGGGTGTAGAAGCTGTTTGCGCCAAAAGCTTTTTTCATATACGAGGCCTGGTATTCCATCGACTGTCTTTTGCCGGCAGTGCCACTATAAAAAAGGTTAAGAGCCTTGTAATCGGTATTGTGGGTAAAGCCATCGGATGCCGAATTGCTGGCCTGCAAATTGTGCGTGGTATTGCGGATATGAAAGGAAGATGCTGCCGAGAGGCTGTAAAGTCCGTATTGCCCGCCCATAGCTGATACCGAGAGCTGGTCAGCCTTTTTCTCATTGGTAATGATGTTTATCACTCCGTTAAAAGCGTTTGGTCCAAAAACCCGGGCTCCCGGTCCTTTAAGTATTTCTATCCGGTTAATGCCCGATAAGTCAACAGGGATATCCATGTTATGGTGGCCGGTTTGTGGATCGCTGATATTCATCCCGTTGAGCAGAATAAGGGTCTGATCGAAGGAGCCACCCCTGATGCTGATATCGGCTTGCATGCCCGACGAACCCCGGCCACGTACATCCGTATTCATAGCATAACTGATCAGCTCCGAGAGGTTCCTTACCGGAAGGCTTTCAATTTCTTTGCTGTTGATAACCTGTATGCTGCGTTTCAACTGTTCGAACATCACCGGTGTGCGGTCGGCGGTAATAATCAGCTGCTCCAGGGTTACCAGTTTATTGATGGTGGTATCGGCCTGGGTTTGAGAAAAAGCATTATTCCACCGTGAAGTGTTAGTTAGCAAAAAAAACAGAAGGATTATTTTTAGAGATATATGGTTGGTATACAGCTTCATAAACTGGTTTTATGGATCAGGCGTACGCTTTTGACCCTGTTTTTAAAAGGGTGCAAAATTAGTGTGTATTTTCTCATAAATAACAACGCCCCCCGAAATTTGACTTTCGGGAGGCGTATGTTTTTGATATTTCTTAATATAACCAGTGTCTTGGGGCTTTATTCAAATTAAGTTTTTTGGAGTTAAACCCACTAACTGAAAGTATCAGGAAATTTGAAAAACAGGTGGAGATAGCCGGAACTGATTTTCTTTTCAAAATCAGAAACTGAACATTGCCGCTATTCCTATCGATATCAATGTTATAGTGTACACAACAAGCATCACGATGGTTGATACCCCGACAAATACGAACAGGTTTTTCAGGTTCCGCATTGAGATGGTCATACTTTCGGTATTCGAATCGTTAACAGCTTTTATCGCATTATTCGAGAAAGAATTCAGGAATATCACCGGGATAATATAAATGGCAGCAATAATTACATAAAATATTGAGAACAACACCGGTGGGAATGTCATACCGACCGGGTTCATTTCATCCTTAACACTGTTCATTACAAACCCCATGATGATACCTGCCAAAATCAGCAACCCGGTAATTATAAAGCCCAGTATGGCCAGGAATTTCCCCCATTTTGCTGCTTTCAACAGGTAATCGGTTGATTCGGGTGTGAGTTGTGGTGTGCTGTTCGGCTTTTCGCTGACTGATGAAATGATAGTATCTTCCATATTACTGTTTTTTAAAGGAATGTACGTTATCTATAATTTGCTGATTGGTTTAATACAACAAACCTACATGATTTAATTTTATTTCACAAATTGCAGGTTGAAATACTATGTAAATCCTCTGTAAATGTGACAACCTGATGCGAGAGCTATCTTCGGGGGAATCAGAAATTACTCCAATTTCACTGGCAAGTAAAAAGCCACACCGGGTGGGTATGGCTTTAAATAATGGTATCAGTGGTTTTGGTAAGTATCTATTTGCATTGTCCGAAAAATCCTTCAGGCAACGATTTCAAGTCAATATTGTCGCCTTCTTTGTATTGATCGGGGTTAAACTGATCGGGCAAAACAACCGGCGCCATGTAACCGGTAACAGTAAACTCGGTGCGTCGGTTTGCCTGGTGCTCGGCAGCCGTACATTTTACGCCATCCGAGCATTTGTTCATCAGTTTTTGCTCGCCGTACGATTTTGCAATAATTCTTTCATTCTCAATTCCTTTGCCAACAATATATTTTACAGCCGATTCGGCCCTTCGCTGCGCGAGTTTTTCGTTATATGCTGCCGAGCCGCGACTGTCAGTATGCGACGCCAGTTCAACATTGATGGCGTTTTCTTTCATAATCTGAACCAGCTTATCCAATTCGGGTTTGGCGTCCTCGCGAATATTGGATTTATCAAAATCGTAGTAAATATTATTTACCTTGAATGTTTTCTGAATTTCGAGCTTGTCGAGCAGAAGTTCGCGCGGAATATTTGTTGTTGTACCGGGTTTTATTTCGGGTACAGCTACAGGCGTACAATCGGCAATAAAATTCGGCATCATAGCTTTAATGGTAAGGGATGCCGGTTTGTCGATTAAAGCGCTGAAAGTACCGTCAGCCTTTGTTTTAACCACCTTCACTTTTCCTGTTTCCGGGTTTAATAAAAATACTGTTGCGCCTGCTAAAGGTTGCATGCTGGCTTTATCCTTCACTATGCCGCTGATAAAAGCGGGTAAGGGTGGTTCTATATTTTTGAAAACATAGATATCATCGTTTCCAACACCTCCGGTTCGGTTGGATGAGAAAAAACCTGTTTTAGAACCCGGTGTAAAAGCAATGGCAAAATCGTCGTACGAACTGTTAATCGGGCGTTGCATGTTAACCGGAGTTGCCCAGTTTCCATTTATTTTTTTACTTTCGAAAATGTCTAGCGCCCCAAAACCGGCATGACCTTCGCTCGAAAAATATAAAGTCCCATTGTTATTGATGCCCGGGAACATTTCGTTTTCTTTCGTATTAATGGTTGGGCCGAGGTTTATTGGTTTTCCCCAGCTGTCGCCTTCGCGTTGGCACATCCATATGTCAGTTCCGCCCTGG
>CAYNVK010000069.1:7757-11364 GCA_964400395.1 uncultured Lentimicrobiaceae bacterium
GGCCACCGGGCATATCGCTTACAAAGTACAGTGTTTCTCCATCAGCTGACAGTGAGGGTTGTCCTACCGAATAATCTGTGCTGTTCAGGTAAAAAGGTTTGGCCTCGCCCCAGTTGATATTAGTTTTGGTGGAATAGAAAATTTTCAGTTCATTGGTTTTGTAAATACCTTCTCTTTTTGCTTTTCCAAAGAACGAACGGGTAAAATAAATGGTATTCCCGTCAGCGCTGAAGGTAGCAGGTCCGTCGTGGTATTTCTGGTTCAGGGTGGCATCAAATTCTGATGGCATCTTCAATCCGTTCCAATAATCTCCAGGTGTTTCAGGGCCCGACTTCATGATATCAAGGTATCCACGGCCTGTCCAGCCATATTTTTTGGCTATAGCCGGGTTACGGATAAAATCGGAAGCAAATACCAGTTCCCCGTTCAAAATTACCGGGCCAAAATCACTTTCGGTAGTATTTATATTTCCGGCTGTTTTTGCTTCAAATTTGGGTTCTGTTTTTTTCCATGGACCAAGCACGCTGTCGCAATATGCCACGTATTCAGCACCCCGTGGATCGGAAGGTTTCTTTTTTGAATACACCTGGAAGATTTCGCGTGCTTTTTCATAATCGCCAGTCGATTGCAACGCTTTGCCATAATATAAATAGGTTTCCGGTTTTGCATCTGGCTGTGCAATAGCCTGGGCATAAGCTTCTTTAGCTTTGGTAATTTCGTGTTGCTGCCGGTAGCACTCTGCCAGCATGGGATAGGCTTCGGCTTTATATTTATCCTTTTCAACTGCTTTATTGAGCACATCTACAGCCTTGGCGTAGTTGTATTTGTCCATCTGCTTTTGTGCTTTATAAATGGGCTGACAACTCATAAAGGACAGCATCAACAGGCATGTTGCCAGTACTAAAAAATTTCGTTTCATTTCCGGTTAATTAAGTCTGTAATTGTAGTTTAAATTTCGGGTTTGAGTCCGGATTTAGAAATACCGTGGGGTAAGTATGCGTTTCTGAACATTGAGGTCAAAACTCAGCCTGACCTCGTGCGATCCTTTATTGTAGGTTTTTAGCTCATTAAGCCACATGTCGTACGAATAACCAATACGGATGTTCTGATTGATATTAAACTCGGTAATGAGCGAAATAGCCTTCTCTGTGCGGTACGAAGCGCCTAACCAAAACGTGTTCGCAAAAAGGAAACTGGCATTGATATCGAGTTGCGGTGGCGCATCATTTACATATTTAGCCAGGATGGATGGCCGGAATACTACATTGTCGCCCAGTGGGAAAGCAGCACCGGTCATACCATAAAAGTGTGAAAGTAGTTTTGTAAACTGGGTGTTTCCTGTCGAGTCTGTAACTATTGCCGACTGGTTTTGCAGAAGATGGAGCGACGAGAGCCCTGCATAAAACCTGTCGGTGTAATAATAAACGCCGAAGTTTGCATCAGGAACTATCTTTTTTTCAATATTCGAATACATCAGCGGGTCTTGCTGGCTATATGATTTAAGCTCGCTCATCACAATTCCATTGTTTTTAACACCAGCCTGCAAACCAAAGGACAGTTTCCCCTTTGGAAAAATAATGCGATATGCAAAAGTAGCCAGTGCACCGGTATAGTTTAATGGGCCGATCTGGTCGTTACAAATATAAGCGCCTACTGCCAGGTGCGGGTTATTAAGCGGCGAATGCAGCGACGCGCTGATGGTTTTCGGGGCTCCTTCAATATTAACCCACTGAGAACGATACAGCAGGTCGGCTGTGAGTAGCTCGCGGCTGCCGGCATACCCCGGGTTCACAGCCAGTTTGTTAAACATATACTGGCTGTAAAGTGGATCTTGCTGAGCAAAAATACTGGTAGCCAAGAGTATCATCAGGGGAATTAATAGCTTTTTCATGAGATCAGAGGTATTGGATTCAATAATCAGATTTACAGGTAATGGATCGTATGGATGTTGGCTGATGATCCGGCAGGATATAAAATCTATATCCTGCCAGTGAATCAGCTACTTACTCCCTTCGCCACGGAGATAAATCCATCCGGTTTTAGTTTCCTTATCCTTAATTTTGATGATATAGAAGTAAACACCATACGGTAAAGTTTCATTCTTGTCATTTTTTCCTTCCCACCGGTTTCCCGAATTATTATAGTTTATGAAGGTCTTAACGATCTTATCGCCCCATCGGTTAAATATTTTGATTTCATTCTCGGTGTTGTTAATTCCTTCAATATGCCAGTAATCATTTTCTCCATCGCCATTTGGTGTAAGCAGGTTAAATACTTCAATTTCTTCCTCTCTTTCCAATGGGATCAAAATGAAGACTTTGGCTGACGAACATTTAACAGGAGTTCCCTTATCGCAAATGGTGTATGTGAGCGTATCATAAATGTCCTTCCCGGTATAATTTGGAAGATTGGTGTATGTTATTGATCCGTTTTCGTTCACACTTGCATTTCCATGATTGGGAGCAACGGAAATAGTGGTGACTAATCCCAGGCCAACAGGGTCGGTATCATTTTGTTGCACATCAACCGTGAGGGAGTGAGTAAGATTGGTTGTTGCATGGTCATCGCGTGCAATCGGCCTGGCTACATCGTCAACATTTATTGTTACGGCATCACTCAGGGTACAGGCGCTCAGGGCATCAACAACATTCAGGGTAAAAGTAGTAGTGCTGTAAAGCGCTAAGGTTACTGGGTTCTGCTTGCTGTTGTCTACCAGTTTGTCTGCCGGGATCCAGTTGTACGATAAAATTCCTGAGCCTCCTGATGCCGTTCCATGCAGCGTGGTTGTAGCTCCGGAAAGTATGGTGCTGTTTTCGCCGGCATCAACTGTAAGTGGCGCATAAATGATGAGCGAAAATTTATCCTGAACTTCTTCGTTCCCACAAGCTGCATTTCCCCTGGCGACCAATGTAAATTCAATGGTGCCCGTTTCACCGGCCGAAGGCGTATATACTGGATTTAACACATTAGTTGCAGAAAGATTCCCATGCCCGTTATGCGACCAGGTAACTGAAGTATAATTGCTTGCAGTAGCTTTGGAAATGGTATATGGGATCGCTGAGCAAAGTTTATCATCAGTACCAGCATCAACCGTTACCTGTGGAGCGATAATCACTGTTTGTGTGCAGGTTGTTACATTGCCATGAATATCAGTTACTGTCCATAGCACGAGGGTTGTACCCGTTTCGAATACAGCAGGTGCATTGTTGGTTACGGAAGCAACACCGCAGTTATCACTGGCTGTCGGATTGATCAGTACTGGCTGGTTTCCGGAGCAGGTATTTATATCAGCAGCGCATGATACAACAGGTTTCTCGGTATCATTTACAGTAACAGTCATGGTGCAGGTCGAACTGTTCCCGCAGTCGTCTTTCGCAGTCCACACAATCACCGTTGTTCCTATCGGGTATTCACCCGAGGCATCGTCGGTTTGGTTTATACTGTTTGTTAATGTAAACGAACCACAGGTTTCAGTAACTGAGGGTTTTGCAATGGTTAATAAGGCTCCACATTTCCCCGGATCATTATTTGCAATTACATCAGTGGCACATGCAATAACCGGTGCTGTAACATCCTGTACATTGATGGTTTGCGATGCTTTCGATGA
>CAYNVK010000070.1:0-11333 GCA_964400395.1 uncultured Lentimicrobiaceae bacterium
CCAGCTATGCCCAGAAAACCTGCCAGGCAACTCAGCATGATCAGTTGCGGATCACGGCGGCGACTGCGGTAAAAATTGGCGAAGTTCAGCAATTGCTGATCGTCATAGTTTTTAACCAATGAATCAATATACGACATTTCCTGCATATCGAGTTCCGGCATCAGTTGATAAATTTTTGTGTTCATGGTGCAAATGTTTAGAGGTTGTTGTTGCTTGATTTTTATTTTTGGCTTTTATTAAGCTGTTCTTTAGTTGTTTATGCGCCTGGCTTTACATTCTACTGTTTTGCCAGCTGTTTTTGGAATTTTACAGAATTCCGGAAAACGGTTACAATCCGAAAAATGAACAATCCAAGCGCTAACGATGCCAGCGGGTGCATTTCGAATGATTCGGCCAGCCGGCCGTGCAACAGCAAAATCATAGCACGGCCTAATCCGCAGCCCGGGCAGTGTTCGAATCCGGCGAGGCTCAGCGGGCAAATGGTAAAATGATTTCCCGGCTGAACCGGCGAAACGGCAAACACAACTATCACTGCCAGCCAAACCAAGGCTTCGAAATTTTGTGTTAAAAATGTCCGCACTTTAATTGTTGTCATTGCAGTTTCATCGTGTTGCCTGTTTGACGCCGACACATCCTTTTGGTTACAGTTTTTATATAAAACGTTTTAAATTCCTTTAACCGCACGAGACCATGAAAATCTATTCACCACTATACAGAAACCTGCGTAATGCTGAATTCTGTGGTCAGAATTTTGTTTATCTCGAACATTTCATGTACGTTTGATCCTCAAAATCAATTGTTATGAAAATACTGATTATCAATATAAAAGAGCTTGTTGGTATCGATGAATCGAATCGGGCTTATGTGAGTGGAGCCGACATGGGTAAGTTGCAGACGATAAAAAATGCATTCCTGTTTATCGACAAAGGTCTTATTCTCGAATTTGGCAGCATGGAACATCTTTTTATTCCGGAGGACTGGAAGAAAAAAGGAATTAAAGTGATTGATGCAGCAGGCAAACTGGTGTTTCCATCGTTCTGCGATTCGCATACGCACCTGGTGTATGCCGGTAGCCGCGAAATTGAATATGTCGACAAAATCAAAGGCTTATCGTACGAAGAAATTGCAAAGCGGGGCGGAGGTATTCTGAATTCGGCACAACGGCTGCACGATGCCACGGAAACAGAATTGCTGGGCGATGCGCTCGAACGACTTGAAGAAATTACCTGGCTGGGAACAGGCGCGGTCGAAATAAAAAGCGGCTATGGACTGAATACGGCGGATGAACTTAAAATGCTCAGGGTTATCCGGGAGTTGAAAAACCTCTCGCCTTTAACCATTAAAGCCACTTTCCTGGGTGCCCATGCCATTCCGTTGGAATACAAGGGAAAGCAGCATGAATATGTGGATGTAATCATCAATGAGATGATTCCACAGGTGGCTGCAGAAGAACTTGCCGATTATATTGATGTGTTCTGCGACAAAGGCTTTTTTACGGTCGAAGACACGGAGCGCATCCTCATGGCAGGTATGAAATATGGTCTTAAACCGAAAATCCATGCCAATGAGCTTGATTATTCAGGTGGTATACAAGTTGGTGTAAAGTATGGCGCCCTCTCGGTCGATCATCTGGAATATACCGGGGATGCTGAAATAGATGCTTTGAGGAATTCTGAAACCATGCCAACCATATTGCCCGGTGCCGCATTTTTCCTGAATATGGTTCATGCACCAGCCCGAAAAATGATTGATGCAGGACTGCCGGTAGCCCTTGCAAGCGATTTTAACCCGGGTTCGTCACCCTCAGGCAATATGCAGTTAATACTTTCGATGGGTTGCATTATGTACCGCATGACGCCGGAAGAAGCCATTCACGCAACAACCATCAATACAGCTTACGCGATGGGTGTAAATGAAGAACTCGGAAGCATTGCCATCGGTAAAAAGGCGAATGTGTTCATTACCAAACCGGTGCCGGGCTTAGAATTTATGCCTTATGCCTATGGTAGCAATAAAGTAGATACGGTTATCCTGAATGGGAAAGTGCTTTAAACTGATCCTTTTTTAAGTAGCCTGGATTGCTGGTTTGGATGATAATCTTTATTCGGTTATTTGGGCCAGAGGTAATACATGTAAATTACATACAGTCCGACCATAAATATTCCTTCATCGCGCTTCAGCACATAACTGCTTTTTACAAATGGCGTAAGCAAAAGCGAAATTCCGAGCATAAAATACAGGTCAATTCTGCTGATTGCCATGGCTGAAAGCGGTCGTACCAGGGCTGAAATTCCTGTTGATGCCAGGATGTTGAATATACTTGCTCCGAGCACAGTTCCCAGCAAAATATCATGTTGCTTCCGGATGGCTGAAGCTAAAGCAATGGCCAGCAGTGGAATACCAGTGCTTACAGCCACTGCCGTCAACCCCATGGTTGCAGGTCCTATACCTAACTTAACGGCTAGCATTTGGGCACCCGGAACTATGAGCAATGCACCAGCCAGCAGCATGGCTGATCCGGCAATCATATTTCCCGTAGGCCTGTACCATTTATAGTCTGGACTACCGAAGTTTTCGCTGAATTGATCTTGTATTTCTGTTTTATTCAACCTGCTGTCGGAAATAAAAATCATGATGATATAAAGAATAAGTGCTGCAAGTAACAGAAATCCTTCAGCGGCCGAAATCTGCCTGTCACTAAATAATACCACGAATAGCAAAGTGCTGGCTGCAAGAAATATTGTTGCGTACCTGATGATCTGTGATTTTAACTTCACCGGGCCGATAATAGCTGCAATGCCTGCAATGATACAGATATTGAAAAGATTACTGCCTATAACATTGCCGATGGCCATACTGCCAACACCTGAAAAGGATAAGTTGATATTGGTAAGCAAGGCCGGAGTGCTTATCCCAAAGGCTATTGCTGTTAACCCGGTTACAAAAGGCGATATTCCTGTTTTAAGTGCCAGCGCCGAAGCTCCTTTCAGCAGGTACGAAGCTCCGAAATAGAATAGTACGATCGATGCCGGAATATAGAATAGACTGATGGACATATTTAATAATGAATTAATTAATTTTCGTAGCCAGGTTTCAATTATGATTTAAACAAATTAATGATATCGCCGATCATTTTATTGTCTGGTACCTGCACGTCGTAATCGGGAATAGTTGCGGTGCCGCCCATGGTTACTTCCTGCTTTTTGAAATTCATTTTTCCATGTACAAAACTGCGTGCCGACAGGTGTATTTCTTTTGCGCCCGTAACATCAGCAATATGTTTGATGTTTCCTGAATTTACCCCACTCCCGGGCATGATCGTTATCCGGTCGCCGGCACTTTTTACCAATTGGGAAATCATGTCCAATCCCTGGGGCGCAGTTTGCTGCCCCCCGGATGTAAGTATGCGGCTGCAGCCCGCATAAATAATTGATTCCATGGCGGCAGGCAAATCCATAGCCATATCAAAAGCCCGGTGAAAAGTTACATTCATCGGCGCTGCCGCATCCACCAGGATGGCCGTTCTCTTTTCGTCTACGGTGCCGTCAGGGTTCAGCACACCGGCAACAATACCTTCCATGCCAACCATCTTGGCAGCAGCAATATCCAGGAGCATGGTTTCAAATTCTCGATCCGAATAGCAGAAATCACCTTCACGTGGTCGGATCATAACATGAATAGGTATTTTAACATGTTTTCGGGCTAAACGCAGGGTTGCTGCCGATGGGGTAAGTCCGCCTTCGGCTGGTGCCGAACATAATTCAATGCGTTGTGCACCAGCGTGATAAGCAGCAATGGCAGCTTCAATATTAAAAACGGCTATTTCGATAATCATTGGTTAGAATATTTGCAGCTAAAGTAGGATAATTATCCGCAGGCAAATTGAATGATATGTAAAAAAGCAGATATTTATGAGTGAATACACTTGGCTACAATAATTTCAAGTTTTGGATTATGCGCTCTGTATTTTGCTAATTTTGCACATCTTTAAACGCTATTAAATCTGCTAAACAACTGAAAAACAAATTACTATGAAGCAATTGATCGAATGTGTTCCCAACTTTAGTGAAGGCCGTAACATGGCTGTCATCAAACAGATAACTGATTGTATCGAAGCAATTGAGGGTGTGAGGCTGCTGGACGTTGATCCGGGCAAGGCAACCAACCGTACTGTGGTTACTTTTGTTGGAACACCTGACGAAGTATTGGAAGCCGCATTTCAGGCGGTTAAAAAGGCTTCCGAAGTAATCGATATGCGTTATCATAAAGGGGAACATCCCCGTTTTGGAGCTACCGATGTTTGTCCGCTTATTCCTATTGCCGGCATCAGCATGGAGGAAGTGGCACAGTATGCCCGCAAACTTGCTGAAAGAATTGGAAATGAACTGGCTATCCCTGTTTATTGTTACGAAAATGCTGCCTTTACCGAGGAACGCCGCAACCTGGCAAACAACCGTTCGGGCGAATACGAAGGACTCCCTAAAAAATTGACTGATCCCCATTGGAAACCTGATTTCGGTCCTGCCGGATTTAATGAGAAGGTTGCGCTTACCGGCGCTATTGCCGTTGGTGCACGCGATTTCCTGGTGGCCTACAATGTGAATCTGAACACAACTTCAGTGCGCAGGGCAAATGCTGTTGCTTTCGATATCCGCGAAAAAGGACGCCCCGTTCGTGAAGGAAACCCGGTTACCGGTAAAATTGTAAAAGATGCTCATGGTGAGCCTCTGTTTAAACCTGGCAGCCTGAAAGCCTGCAAAGCAATCGGCTGGTTTATTGAGGAATATGGTATTGCCCAGGTATCCATAAACCTCACAAATATCAGCATCACACCGGTGCATGTGGCGTTTGAGGAGGCTTGCCTCAAAGCCCAGGAACGTGGAATGCGTGTAACCGGCTCTGAACTTGTGGGTTTAATTCCCCTGAAAGCTATGACCGATGCGGGTAAATATTTCCTGCGCAGGCAGCAGCGCTCCGTGGGCGTTTCGGAAGATGAACTCGTTAAAATTGCTATTAAATCACTGGGCCTCGATGATCTGAAACCTTTTAATCCGCAGGAAAAAATTATTGAATACCTGTTGGCCAGCGAAAATGACAAGAAGCTTGTTGGTATGACCGTGGAAGATTTTGCCAACGAAACAGCTTCAGAGTCTCCTGCTCCCGGTGGAGGTTCAATAGCAGCTGCCATGGGTGCATTAGGCATATCGCTGGCTACCATGGTTGCTAATCTCTCGTCGCACAAACCGGGCTGGGACGAAAGATGGGAAGAATTCAGCAACTGGGCCGAAAAAGGACAGGCTCTGAAAGATGAATTGCTGATGCTTGTTGATGAAGATACACGTGCTTTTAACCTGATCATGGATGCGTTCGGGCTTCCAAAAGCCAACGATGACGAAAAAGCAGCGCGCACCGCAGCTATTCAGCAGGCTACACGTTTTGCCATTGAAGTACCTTTCAGGGTGATGAAGCGCTCATTCGAATGCTTGACCATTATAAAAGCCATGGCCGAAACCGGTAACCCAAATTCAGTATCTGATGCCGGCGTTGGTGCTTTGGCAGCGCGTTCGGCTGTTTTGGGTGCATTTCTGAATGTGAAAATTAATGCATCAGGCTTGCACGATAAAGCTTTTGTTGATGAAGTGCTTTCCGAAGGCAGGCAGATTCAGGACAGAACAATGGCGTTGGAATCAGAAATTCTTCAGATAGTAAATTCAAAAATTTCTTAATTCACTTTAAATTACAGGCTGTTTTAAAGGTTGATGGCTTTAACTGGTTCCTGATATTTTTTTTGGAAACCAGGGGCGTTCGACTTTTAAAACAGCCTTTTTTGTGTAAAAAATGTTGCGATGTCAGCCTGATTCGGCAATTATTTTGAAATATTTCTTCAGCATAAATATAAATGAATTGTCATGATCAATAATTGTAACCAAAGCATAGTTTGAAGGCGTTTTCATGCTCCTTTTTTGTGCTGTAAGCACCACTAACACTACTGTTTTTAGCAGGCTTTGCATTTTCTGGGAATTGCTGTTTAAAGTATAAAAATAGTCGATAATAGATGATGTTTAACATTTTTTAATAGTTATTTGACTTATTAATTAGCTACCTGTTGTTGAGTTATGTAATTGATATACAATAATTGTGTATTTTTGCAGCTTCTTTGAATGAACTAAACGGACGCATAAATTGTTGTCTGGAGTATGAACCAAAATTCAATGCATGATAAAGAGAAAAATTGAAAAAATAATAGTTATTTCTTTTATTGTATTAATAGGAGTATTTCTGGTTGGCTTAAACGGAAATATAGTTTTAAAGGCAGGATCGCCTGATTCAGATCCAAAACCCGAAGTAAATATTGAAGAACGTCTTCGCCCCATGGAGGACGATTTACAGGCAGGCAAAATCACCCGTCGCGAATTCGACAGCCTTGCCGATGTGCTGCGGGCACAAATTAAAGGAAACGAGGCTGTTGAGGACAATCCCCATATACTCGATAAAATGCCGGAGTGGGTTTCAAAACTCGGGATTCCTGAACCACAGGATTTAGTGTTCGACAAGGATTTTTCATCGTTTACCTCGGTTGATAATCCACAGGAAGGATTTAATTCAGTTTCACTGATCTATACCGGAACGTATGCAAATGCGGTTGAGCAAGCTGCAAGAATTGCTGCAAGTGCCGGACTTTCCGCCGGGGGCAATTTTGTGGCTAAAGGCAACCCGTCAAAGCAACAACCTTCGTTTAAAAAAAATGGAGTAAGGTATCTCAATTATAGCCTTGATAAAACAAAGCAGGACTTCCTGATTTCGGTTGAGGTGGAAGCATCGGGCAGGCTCACTCTTGTTGTTACGGATAACAAGCAGTTAAATAAATGCTTACTCGCCTATGCCCCTTTGAATAATCGTGAAAACAGAGAATCGAAGCGGAAAAAGCTGTAAGTTTGGGTTTTGAAATAGACCTGGCTCATGCTGTCCGAAAAATATCGAGAAGAATCTGATTCATTGGGAACTATGAAAGTTCCGGCTGATGTTTTATATGGAATTCATGCGATGCGTGCGCGGGAAAATTTTCCTGATCGCACGCTTTTTCATGTAGAGTGGTATAAAGCAATGGGATTGGTTAAGCTTGCCTGTTACGAGGGCTACAGGCAGTTCAAGGTTGCCGTGCTCGGGCGTAAAAATAATCAGGATGTCCCTTTTCCTTTGCTTGAAGAAAATGTTTTAGTAGCGCTTGAATCATCGGCTGCCGAAGTTTCGGAAGGAAAGCATTTTTCGGCCTTCATTGTGCCTGCTGTAAGCGGGGGCGCCGGCACCAGCATAAACATGAATGTGAATGAAATAATTGCAAATGCAGCTTTGCTTAAGCTGGGTCTGCAACCCGGATCATACGATACCATTCACCCCATTGAAACGGCAAATATTTACCAGTCGACCAATGACGTTGTTCCGACGGCCTTAAAAGTGGCCGTGATGCAATTGCTTGGAAGCCTGGAATCATCAGTAAATACACTGAGGCAAAAGATAGAATTTGCCGAGGGAAAATACCGGAATGAACTTCGTATTGGTTACACCCAGATGCAGGAAGCAGTGCCTTCGACCTATGGTTTGCTTTTCAGTACCTACAGCGAAGCGTTATCGCGCGATTGGTGGCGGATTTCGAAGTGTTTCGAGCGGATTAAAACGGTTAACCTGGGTGGAGGTGCTATCGGAACCGGGCTGGCTGTTCCCAGGTTTTTTATCATGGAAGTTGTGCCGGCGCTCCAAAAGCTTACAGGGCTCCCGATAACCCGGAGTGAAAACCTGTCGGATGCTACCAACAACCTGGATTCATTTGTCGAAGTGCATGCCATCCTGAAAGCCCATGCCGTTAATCTCGAAAAAATGGTATCGGATTTGCGTATTTTAGCTTCCGACGTTGCTGGCAAACATTCGTTTACCATTCCTCAGCGACAAGTCGGCAGTTCAATTATGCCTGGTAAAGTAAACCCGGTAATTCCTGAATTTGTGGTAAGCGCTGCACATAAAATCTACAGCAACGATATGTTGATCAGTTCGCTGAGCGCGCAGGGATGCCTCGACCTGAACGCGTATATCCCGGTAATTGGCCATGCATTGCTCGAAAGCCTCAAGCTATTGATTGCCGCCGATAAAACAATTGCTGATAACCTGATTGAGGGGATAGAAATTGCATCAGGATCGGGGGCTTACAACCTGTTCAGGAGCCCGGCCATTACTACTGCGCTGAGCCCTGTAATCGGCTATCAGAAGGCCGTGCTGCTTGCAAAAGAAATGAAGGCATCGGGTTGTGATGTTTTTGAAGCCAATGCTAAACTTGGTTTACTGGCTGACGAAAAACTAAGGGTAGTGCTGAAACCGGAGAACCTGATAAAAACAGGCTTTACGTTAAATGATTTAATTTGAGATATTCTTCTTTTTTAATTGTAATCGGAGTTTGAAATTACGGATATGGTTGAAAAGAAGTGCATTCGCAAAAGAAGATAAAGAATGACAATATGGTTATTGTAATACAATGTACTGATAGTGTTGGCCTGGTAGCAGCAATTTCGAGAGTGCTGGCTAATGCTGGCTGCAATATTGTTTCGATGCGTGAGCATGTTGACCAGGAAGAGAATAAATTTTTTGCCCGGATTGTCGTTGAAAATATTACCGATCCACAGGGCATCGAAGTGACAATCACAAATGTGTTGCCTCAAAATGCAGTTGTAAAAGTTAATCCCCTGCCCGAAAAAAATATTGTAGTTTTGGTTACCTGCGAATACCATTGTTTAAGTGATATCCTGACCCGTAATCATTTTAAAACCCTGGGCGCGAATGTTCAATGCGTGATTGGAAATCACCCTGACCTGATGAATATTACGAAGCGGTTTGATATCCCGTTTCACCTGGTATCTCACCAAAACAAAACTAAGGAAACGTTTGAGAAAGAACTGATGGATGTAATTTCTCCTTACAAACCTGATTACCTGGTTTTAGTCAAATTTATGCGGATATTGTCTCAGGATTTTATATCTGCTTTCAAAATGAAAATTATTAACATACATCATTCCTTTCTGCCTGCATTTACTGGTGCAAGTCCGTACCGGAAAGCATATGTGCGTGGTGTTAAAATAATTGGTGCTACCGCGCATTTTGTAACTACCAATCTGGATGAAGGACCCATCATTACCCAACAGATTATTCCTGTAAATCATTCATTTACATTGCAGGATATGGTGAAAGCGGGTCGTGAAAACGAAACCGCAGCGCTGGCCAAAGCCATGCAATTGGTTTTCGAAGACCGCGTTTTTGTTTACAATAATAAGACTGTGGTTTTTGAATAATTTATGTTCACTAAATTATTTTAACGTTGCATTCTTAAACCTAACCCCTCGAAAGTGAAAAAAGGAAAAGAAATCCGACCGCATATAGGCATTTTTGGTAAACGAAACAGTGGCAAAAGTTCGCTGATCAACACGCTTGCAGGCCAGGAGGTAGCCATAGTTTCGGATGTTGCGGGTACCACTACCGACCCGGTTTCGAAGAATATGGAAATTGGTGGCCTGGGAGCCGTGGTGCTGATTGATACTGCCGGGATTGACGACGAAGGCATGTTGGGTGAAAAACGCATTGCCCGCAGCCGCGAAGTAATTAAAACCATTGACCTGGCGTTGCTCCTCATTACGGATAATACAATCGGTGATTTCGAAAACGGGCTTATTGAAGAGTTTAACAAACTTGATGTTCCGTTTTTTGTGGTTCACAATAAGTCGGACCTCCATCCATTAACTTCCGAAACCATTCGCAAAGTTGAGAAAGAATTATTTACCCGCGTTATTGCGTTCAGCACATTAAATATAACGGGTGTTGAGGCATTGGTTAAGGAGATGCGCAGCTTTCTGCCGGAAACTGCCTGGAAACCCGGAACGCTGGTTGGTGACCTGATTTCGTACGGCGACACGGTTTTGCTCATTACACCTATTGATATTGAAGCACCCGAAGGCCGGCTTATCCTCCCGCAGGTGCAGGTAATACGCGATGTGCTTGATCACGATGGGGTGGTTGCCATTTGCAAAGAGCGTGAAGTGGATGCCTTTTTCAAACGGATGGAACCGAAGCCAAAACTGGTGATTACTGACAGCCAGGTTTTCCTGAAGGCAGATGCATCCATCCCAAAAGATATTCCGTTGACAAGTTTCAGCATTGTTCTTGCACGGCAGAAGGGGGATTTTCAGCAATACATTAAAGGAACACCAAAAATCGGAGAGTTGAAGGATGGCGACCGGGTTTTGATACTCGAATCGTGCAGCCATCATGTGTCGTGCGACGATATAGGCCGGGTAAAAATCCCCCGTTGGCTGAGCAATTTTACAGGTAAAAAACTGGAGTACGATACGGTTGCCGGACTCAATGCAATACAGCGCGATATACATGATTATGCGCTGGTTGTGCAATGTGGCGGTTGTATGATTACCCGCCGGCAACTTGTAAACCGGTTAAAGCCTGCCATTGATGCGGGTATCCCTGTTACCAATTACGGGATGGCAATAGCGTATGTGCATGGAATTTATAACCGGGCCATTCAGCCATTCACAAAAACAGGCATGGATAAGTCAGAGTACTTATAACGTTAAGAAGTGGTTTGATTTTTATAACTAAAGCTGCCGCTAACCACGCCTGCTGATATCAACCAATGCATCTTTCTTCAGCAGTTCGATATTTTTATCAACAAGCCTGATTAGTCCGTCTTTTTCAAAACCTTTCAGCAATTTAACGGTACTTTCGGTCGAAAGGCCTGCAAAGTCAGCGACTTCTTTCCTGGAAAGGTAGCTGAAAACAGACTCGTTGTTATACTTTATTGAATCGAGGTAAAGCAAAACATCAGCCAGCCGGCCATGCATCTGCTTATACATCATGCTCCGGATGGTGTCGTACAGTGAACTGTCGTTTTCGTAATACCGGTTTATAAGACCATAAGCAAAATCCCCGTTTTTCTTTATCAGGCCGGCAATGGCATCTTTTTCGATGAGGCAGGCCAGTGTTTCCTTAAGCGCAACGGTGGAGTAATCGTAAGTGTGTTTGCTAAAGGCTGCCGAAAGCCCGATAAACTGGCTGCTGCGAATGATACGCAGGTTAAAATCGCGGTTTGTATCTCCCGTTATATATTGCCGCACCAGGCCTTCAACCACAAACAGCACGCTCGATGCAAAGGCGCCCTGCTTGGTGAGGCTTTCTCCTTTGCGGAACAGCACCTGGGTTTTACTATCTTTTATCAGCTCTATTTCTTCGGGTAATAAATTTGCAAAACAAGGCGCATCGAGCCCGCCAATAACACAATCGTC
>CAYNVK010000071.1:0-7297 GCA_964400395.1 uncultured Lentimicrobiaceae bacterium
TTAAAAAATTACGAACCTGTTGTTTTATAATCTCCGTTTCGACCAGGGTGGTTTTGGGATCTACGCTAACATGCAGCGAAGCAATATTGTATGACCCGTCCATTGTCCAGAAATGCACATCGTGTATATCCAGTATCCCTTCTATTTTAACCAGGTCATCCCTGTAATGATCCACCTGCTCCTTTGATGGCGTTGCCTGCATAAAAATGCGGAAGGTTTGCCGCATATTACCAAAAACACGGAAAAGAATAAAGGCCGTAATGAGCAACGATAACAGCGGATCGAGGATCGGGATATCGTAAAAATTCATAACGATGCTGGCAACCAGCACGGCTACCCAGCCCAGAACATCCTCCAGCAGGTGAATGGAGATTATTTTTTCATTTTGAGTTTCACCTCGGTGAAGTTTAAACATGGCAAGCCCGTTAATCACGATTCCGGCTAAAGCCAGGAAAAGCATTCCCTGGGTATGCACCGGCTCGGGGTGAATGAGCCGGGGGATGGCTTTTGAAATAATGATGATGGAGCCAATGAGAAGGATGATAGCGCTGAAGCTTGCTCCCAGCAACGAATACCTCTTGTATCCGTAAGTATAGGTATTATCACGTTGTTTTGCAGATACCCTTTGAAAATACCATGCCAGCCCCAGGGCAACCGAATCGCCCAGGTCGTGAAAAGCATCCGAGAGTATGGCTATGCTGTTGGTAAGAATTCCTCCTGCCACTTCGATAATCGCGAAAAAAGCATTCAGCCAGAAAGCTGTTTTAAGGTTGGCTTCAGCATGATGGTTATGCGAATGATGATCGAGGCTCATGTTTGTTGTTCTTTATTCTTTATTCTTTATTCGATGTTCATTATTCTTTACTTCAATGTTTGAAATGTTTAAAGAGTTTGAAGAGTTTGAAACTTGCCTGCCGCAGGTAGGTGTTAATATGTGACGTTATTTTAATGTTTTATTTCCGGTTTGGCTGTTTGTTATCCTTGTATGCTTATTCGTTTCAGCCTGAGGCTATTCATTACAACTGTTACCGAGCTCATAGCCATGGCGGCGCCGGCTATCATCGGGCTGAGCAGGAAGCCGGACGCCGGGTACAAAACACCTGCAGCAACCGGTATTGCAATTACGTTGTAGAAAAATGCCCAAAAGAAATTTTGCCGTATAATTTTCACCGTGGCTTTCGAGAGGCGAATGGCCTGTGCTACCGCATTCAGGTCGCCCTGCATCAGGATAACGCCGGCACTGTCGATAGCAATATCCGAACCACTTGCCATGGCTATGCCCAGGTCGGCTTCGGCCATGGCGGCTGAATCATTAATCCCATCACCAACCATAGCCACATTGTAGCCTTTCTGTCGCAACTCCTTTACAAAGTGGTTTTTATCGGCAGGCATAACTTCTGCAAAATAATGATCGATTCCAGCCGTTGACGCCATGTTGGCAGCCGTTTCTTTCTTGTCGCCGGTGAGCATAAATACCTCTATTCCATCAGCTTTGAGCTTACGGATGGCTTCGGGCGAACTTTCACGCAAAGTGTCTTCAACCGAAAATACGGCTATCAGCGTATTTTCACCGGCAAAAAATATAAAATTGCCATCCTTCAGATTTTCGGGCACCTCTATATTATTTTCATTCATCAGCGCCAGGTTCCCAACTGTGTATTGATGTCCGGAATAAGTAGCCTTTACACCTTTGCCAGGTATATCCGTAAAGTTTTGTAATTCCAGCAGCGGATAACCATCAACGAGTGCAGCTATGGCATAAGCCAGGGGGTGGCCCGAACGCTTCTCGATCGAAAACAGCACTTGTTTATTTTGGTCGTTTTCAATAAACCACTGACTGTAGGTTACCACGGGTTTGCCGGTAGTCAGGGTTCCGGTTTTATCAAAAATTACAGCATTTATCTTACATGCCATTTCCAGTGTGGAGGCATTGCGGATCAATATTCCATGGGATGCGCCCCGGCCAATACCGGCCATAAGTGCTGTTGGTGTGGCCAGGCCAAGTGCACACGGACATGCAATGATAAGCACGCTGATGGTGGTTAAAAAAGCGAAGGTGAGCGGGGGAGGAGGCCCCCAGATGAACCAGGCTGTGAAGGTAACGGCTGCAATAGCCAGAACAACGGGCACAAATACGGATGCGATTTTATCGGCAAGTTTTTGTATGGGCGGCTTGGCCGATTGCGCCTCCTGTACCATGGCAATGATGCCGGCCAGCAACGTGTTTTTGCCTGTTTTGGATGCAGAAATCACCAGGTTGCCGCTTTTGTTGAGGGTTCCGGCAAATACGTTTGATCCGCTGTTTTTGTACACAGGCAATGGCTCACCTGAAATCATGCTTTCGTCGAGGTACGAATCGCCGCTCAGCACCACCCCATCAACCGGAATCCTGTCGCCGGGGCGCACCATTACTTCATCGCCCTGGGCCACCATCTGCAACGGAATTTCCATTTCGAACCCATTGCGCGAAACGGTGAGGGTTTTGGGCTGTAATCCCATTAAACTGCGGATAACGGATGAAGCTTTGCTTTTCGAATTTTCTTCGAGGAATTTACCGGCCAGTATAAAGGTTATAATTACAGTGGCCGATTCGTAATACACATGAGGATGCTGACCTGATTCGAGGAAAAGTCGGGGCATAATCGTATTGATCAGGCTGAAAATAAATGCAATACCGGTACTCAGGGCCACCAAAGTGTCCATATTTACCATGCGGTGGCGGGCTTGCTTCCAGGCATTGCTATAAAATTCGGATCCTGAAAAAAATACAACCGGCAGCGAGAATGCCAGCAAAATCCAGTTTTTATATTCGAGGTGAATGATGTGAAACATGGACAGCACAAAAACCGGCAGCGTGAAAATGCCGGCTACCCAGAGCTTTTGTTTCAATTCCCTGAAATGTTTGAATTCGATATCCGCAAGTTTCTCCTCCAGGTTTTCATCGTCCACAATAATGCCATAGCCTATAGCTTCAACGGCTTTTGCAAAATCGGCCGGTGAAATGGTGTCCGGATGATACGCCACATGCACATTTGCACCCGCATAATTTACCGATGCTTCGGTAACGCCCGGCAACGAAGCAATCATACTTTCTACACTTCCGGCGCAGGCAGCGCATGCCATACCTGTTACCGGGAAAACATTTTTAACTATTTGTGTACTCAATTTTCTCTTTTAATATTCAACAAAGATACCAAGAGTAGGTTTTTAAACATGCTTAAAATGGCATATTTAAGAAAATTTGAGAATATAGGGAGATAATATTGTATTTGTCTTCCTTAATTTTGCAGGCTCTGAAAAATTTTCTCAGCAACCTAAGGTGATAGTTGTCATCCTGCAGCCTGGCGGGATATGAAATGATGGATTTACCTATCTATTTGCCGATACCTATCAAACTTCAGGAACTTTATCATAAATTAGTCGCTTCTAAACTACCCCGAATGAATAAACCTAAACTTTACAATAGAACTACCAGGAGTTTTGAATACGAAAACACATACAAGGTCAATGGTTTATCGTTTTTGTACAATTCAGGGATCGGGAAAATGTTTAACAGCATGTTCCTGAACAAGCGAAATGTTTCGAAGATATATGGACGGCTTATGAATGGTCGCGGAAGTGTGTACCAGATTCCTAAGTTTATAAAACATTACAAAATCAATACTTCAGAAATTAAACGACCGATTAATTCGTTCCGAAGCTTTAATGATTTTTTTACCCGCGAACTTAAGGAAAATGCCCGGCCAATAGACGCGGAACCCACACACCTGATATCACCCTGCGATTCGCGCCTGCTGGTTTTCGATCTGGCGAAACAGCACGAACTGCCTGTAAAAGGCTATTGGTATTCCTTAGCTGACCTGGTAAAAGATGCGAAAATCGGGAGAGAATACGGCAATGGCTGGTGTTTTATATACCGGCTTGCTCCTTCTGACTATCACAGGTTCTGTTATATGGACAGCGGGCGGCAGGAAAAAGTGCGACGCATCAGGGGTGTTCTTCATTCGGTACATCCTATTGCGTTGTCGAATACAACATCGCTTATGGTGCAGAACTACAGAGAATTAACCATGCTTCATACCAAAAATTTCGGCAAAGTGGTACATCTCGAAGTCGGGGCTTTATTTGTAGGGAAAATTGTGCTGATCAACAAAAATGAGCATACCTTCAGGCGAGGCGAAGAAAAAGGATGGTTTGAATTCGGGGGGTCAACCATTATCCAACTGTTTAAAAAAGATCAGGTTCAGCCGGATGCCGACATCGTTGAACAGTCGTTATTAAAAATTGAAACCATTGTCAGGATGGGTGAAAAAGTGGGCATCAGTGCTTCAACTGGTTTAGCATAACTGCGCAACAGCCGCTTTTTACGGGTACATTTTTCTGATTTCATCTGCCTGCTGCCTGCTTATCGGTTTAAATTTACCGATAGCCTTACCCATGATAAGCGACTTAGCCCCGAATTCGGCAATCTCGAGCCGGTCGTAAGCCTGTAGCAGGCTATTCCCCGTGGTTAAAACCGCATTATGCCGAAGGATCAAGGCATTGCTGGTTTTACATTTACTTACTATAAGATCCTTGAGTTTATTGAAATCCGTCTCAAAAGGCAGCAATTCAACTTCTTTCAAAAACATAAGGCTTTCGGGGATTGTATTTACATTGAAAGGCGTACCGCTTATCCCAAAGCCCATCAGGTTGGGCGGTTGGGCCATGACGATGGCATGTATGCCCGGGTGGCTTTCGTAAATGGCCTGGTGTAGCCGTGCCATGCTGCCTGGTGTTTTGCCAGCTTCACATTTGCCATCGGTAATTTTTACAATATCGCCTGCTTGTAGCTCCCACCTGGGGATGTTTGCCGGAGTAACCACGAAACTGTTGCCATCGCACCGCAGCGAAACTGTTCCGGCAGCACTTGTTATAAGCCCTTGACGGCAGCCTCTTTTTACAAATTTCAGGATTTCAGTTTTCTTATTTTCATCAGAACCATCAATTTCGGACGGCTCCATTTCGGGATACACATATTTTAGAGAGTCGTTAAATGCCGAAAAATTGCCGTTAGTGAGGTAGCTGGGTGTGCCTAGGATATTTGCACCAATCAGAGCGCTGGCACAGTTTTCGAGCGATTCGAAACGTTGAAAAGCATCAGCTATATCACTTCCACCGGATACGGCTCCATGATTTTCCATGATGATGATGTTATGGCCTTTACTGAATTCGCCGGCCACTTTTTCGCCCAGCGCCTGGCTGCCGGGCATGGCATAAGGCGCAAAACCTACTGATCCGCAAACGCGTTGCGTGGTAAAAATGGCAAGCGGATCCGGAACTTCACCGGTGATGCTGAAGGAAACCAGTGCCGGCGGATGCGCGTGTACAATGGCTTTAATATCGGGGCGGCAATCGTAAATGGCTTTGTGGAAAGGATATTCCGTCGAAGGCAAATGGCTGCCGGTTATAGTCCCATCCTTTTTTACACATACAATATTCGAAGGCTTCAAATCTCCTTTATCAATGCCCGCCGGGGTAATCCAGGTATTGCCCGAAGCATCTGTTACAGAAACATTTCCTCCCGAAGTGGTCGTCATGCCCTGTTTGTAAATCCGGTCCATAATTTCGACAATCAGGACTGCAGGTGTTTTAGCGCTGGTGTTTGATAACTTGCCCATAAACTCAATAGATACGCAAATATACCCATAATGTTTATGAGTGTTTGCATGGATTACGGATTAACGCAAAACCTGGTTCAGAATTTCCTGCCTCCGGTTACTCTCCCGGCGAATTAATTTTAATGAGAAGGATTTTTACAAATCCCCTGAAGGTTTGACTTAAAGATGTATTTTTGAGCCAAAATCGAAGCCATGAAGCTTGCCAGGGGTGATCATTATTTCAGTAATCCGGCATTTGCCATCAATGTATGCAAGGTTAACCGGGCGAAAAACATTTCACACGCCAACGATTTAACCGAGATGGAGCATCACCACGATTTTATCGAAATTGTATTTATTACCAAGGGCAAGGGCGTACAGGTTATCAGCAATAATGAATACGACGTATCGGAAGGTGACATTTTTATCCTGCAGGGGTTTCAGAACCATTATTTTAAAGATGCAGGCAAAGCCGAAATTATTAACCTGATGTTCGACCCGGTGAAAAGTCCGATGCTTATTTCGCCCGAGATCAAATCGATGGATGGCTTTAGCCCGCTTTTTATTCTCGAGCCCAGCTATCGCAACAGGCAGCATTTCAAAAATATGCTGCACCTCAGCCGTGTCGACCTGGCCAAATCGGAGTATATCCTTAACAGTATGCTTGCCGAACTATCGCATAAAACCTCCGGCTATGAGCTTTTTATAAAAAATAAACTGGAAGAGATTATCATTTTCCTGTCGCGCAAGTATTCCGAAATCAGCCAGCCTAAAGCCAAGTCGCTGGTAAGGATAGGGAAAGCCATAGATTATATCGAACGAAATTTAACTTCGAATATTTACATCAGCGAGATGGCCGAACTCAGTTTTATGTCGGTGCGCAATTTTCAACGTATTTTTAAGGAGGCAACGGGTATGTCGCCCAACAATTACCTGCTCGAAATGCGGATACAACATGCATCTAAACTTTTAACTGAAACCGATTCGGCTATTTATAATATATCGGAACTGGTAGGCATTTCCGACTGGTTTTATTTTTCGAAAGCCTTTAAAAAGAAATTCGGCGTGAGCCCTTTAAATTACCGGAAACAGCATAAATAAAGGATCGGGAATATAACGGTGATTCTGCTTTGCATACCACCGGCAGCGGGAACTTCTTACTGATCAGGTATTCCGGGCCACCGGAAAAAATCAGCAGATGTAAACCATATGTTAAAATTATTGGCGTAATAATACATGCTATTTGCATAATAGTACAATTTATCTGCTCATTGTTGATTTATATTTGTGTTTTAATAACTTATAAATCGTACCATGTATTTATTAGGTCTTGATATAGGCACATCATCCATTAAGGCGTCGCTTGTAAATGCGCAGTCAGGCGAATGCGTCGGAAGCGCACAGTCGCCATCTACCGAAATGAAGATTATTGCGCCTCAGCCGGGTTGGGCGGAGCAGGATCCCGAAACCTGGTGGCAGCATACGCAGCTGGCCATTGCATCCGTTTTAAAAGAAAACAACATAGATGGTGCGCAAATTAAAGCAATCGGCATTTCGTACCAGATGCACGGGCTGGTGTGTGTGGATAAAGACTTAAAAGTACTGCGCAATGCTATTATCTGGTGCGACAGCCGTGCCGTTGAAATTGGGAACCAGGC
>CAYNVK010000071.1:7397-11156 GCA_964400395.1 uncultured Lentimicrobiaceae bacterium
GCAGCCACAGTTCCGACTTTTGGATTTCAGGGTGAAGTTACGCCTGAGGCTGCCGGATTAACGGGGCTACAGCCTGGCACCCCGGTTTGTTACCGGGCAGGCGATCAGCCCAACAATGCTTTTTCGCTGAATGTACTCAATCCGGGCGAAATTGCTGCCACGGCAGGAACCTCGGGTGTAGTATATGGGGTAAGCGACCAGGTAAAATACGATCCGCAGTCGAGGGTGAACACCTTTGTACATGTAAACCACAGCCCGGAAGCCATCCGTAATGGCATCCTGCTTTGTGTAAACGGAACCGGCATCATGAATGCCTGGATGAAACAGGTTGCCGGCGAAAACCTGAAATATCAGGAAATGAATGAAATGGCGGCTAGCGTGAAACCCGGATCCGAAGGCCTGCTGGTCCTGCCTTTTGGCAATGGCGCCGAGCGCGTACTCGGAAACCGTGAACCGGGATGCAGCATTCATAACCTGAATTTTAATATTCACGGTAAAGCACATCTTTTCAGGGCGGCGCAGGAAGGCATTGCCTTTGCCCTGTACTACGGCATACGCATCATGCAGCAAATGGGAGTCGAGGTTAAAGTGATCAGGGCCGGCAAAGCAAATATGTTCCTTAGCCCGGTATTCAGCCAAACATTGGCCGATATTTCCGGTGCTGATATTGAACTCTATAATACCGATGGCGCTCAGGGCGCGGCCCGAGGCGCAGGCGTTGGCGCAGGAATATACAGCGACTTTAAATCCGCATTTGCAGGACTTACTTTGCTGGAAACCATCAGGCCTTCAACCAATAAGCAGATGCTTTGCGATGCCTATGAAAATTGGGTGAAGGAACTGGAGAGGTAGGATGTTGTATGTTGTATGTGGGATGTGGGATGTGGGAAGTAAGGTGTAAGGAGTAAGTTGTAAGGTGAAAGTTGTGAGGTGTAAGGAAGGCGAAGAAAGAATAAACTAGTCGTAAGGTGTGAGCGGTATATGGAATGAGTTGAAAGGTGTAGTGGTGCATTTATACTGCTGAATTTCAGTAATTTGATAAATAGTAATGATTGAAACAGAAATAACAAAAAATCAAAACAATAACATTCATAATTATGAAAGCAACAATAGGAAGTAAAGAATTTTTCCCGGGCATCGGGGAAATAAAATTTGAAGGTGTTGGATCGCGGAATCCACTGGCATTTAAATATTATGACGAAAATAAAGTGGTAGGCACCAAAACCATGAAGGAATATTTTCGTTTTGCCATGGCTTACTGGCATACCATGTGCGGAACCGGCGGCGATCCTTTCGGACCCGGAACCAAAGAATTCCCCTGGGAGCAGGCATCAGATCTCATGCAGCGCAACCGCGACAGGATGGATGCCGCCTTTGAGTTCATGACCAAAATTGGCATTCCCTTCTGGTGTTTTCACGATACCGACCTCACCGGCGATGGACATGTTTCGGATATTGAAAACCGACTGGCCGAAATGGTGGCCTACGCAAAGGAAAAGCAAGCTGCCTCGGGCGTTAAACTGTTGTGGGGAACGGCAAATGTTTTTTCTAATCCCAGGTATATGAACGGCGCTTCAACCAATCCAGATTTCCTGGCTGTGGCTCATGCCGGCACCCAGGTGAAAAATGCCATTGACGCTACCATTGCTCTTGGCGGAGAGAATTATGTATTCTGGGGCGGCCGCGAAGGATATATGTCGTTGCTCAATACCGACACCAAACGCGAAAAGGATCACCTGGCCCGTTTCCTTACCATGGCCCGCGACTATGCGCGTGGCAAGGGATTTAAAGGTACTTTCCTCATCGAACCCAAACCCATGGAACCCACAAAACACCAGTATGATTTCGACAGTGAAACTGTGATCGGATTCCTGAGGCATTATGGCCTGGATAAGGATTTTAAACTGAATATTGAAGTAAACCATGCCACGCTGGCTGGCCATACTTTTGAGCACGAACTTCAGATGGCTGCCAATGCCGGGTTGCTGGGGAGCATTGATGCCAACCGTGGCGACAGCCAGAACGGCTGGGATACCGATCAGTTCCCGATTAACGTTTACGAAACCGTGGAAGCTATGCTGGTAATATTACAGGCTGGCGGTTTTACAACCGGAGGAATAAATTTCGATGCGAAAACCCGCCGTAATTCAACCGATCCGGATGATATCTTTATTGCGCATATTGCTGCCATGGATACCTTTGCACGTGGCTTAATGGTTGCCGACCGTATTCTGCGTGATTCTGATTTCCTGAAACTCCGCGCACAACGTTATGCTTCGTTTGATGCCGGCAAAGGAAAGGAATTTGAAGAAGGCAAACTTTCGCTCGAAGATCTCAGAACAATCGCATTAAGCCAGGGCGAACCGGCTGCCATTAGCGGCAAACAGGAAATGTATGAGCAATTGATTAATCAATACATCTAATCCCTATCGTATGTCTTTCACTGATACATCATCCAACACACCCACGCTCAGCACAGCAAAAGGGAACCCGGCTTATATTCTGATGCTTACGCTGGTAGCAACGCTGGGCGGTTTGCTCTTCGGGTACGATACAGCTGTAGTAAACGGGGCCGAAAAATCGCTGGTGCAGTTTTACCTTGCCAAAGCGCTTGAACCGGGCAATTATGCTTATGCCTTCCAACTGATAAGCCAGTACAAAATACTGGTTGCTGTTGTTCTGTACCTGGTTTGCATCATTATTTCGGCACAAATTGTCAGGCTGCTGGGTGTAAAAAAAGGTGGACTGATCAGCCTGGCTATGCTGGCGCTGCTTACCGTTTACGTGCTGCAATATATGGGTCAACTGATACCTGCTTCAACTGATGCTGATGGTTTGAAGAGTATAGCTGATTCGGCCAAAGGCTTTGTGATTTCGAGTGCGCTTATTGGCTGTATTATCGGCGGGGCATCGGCTGGGTTTGTATCCAAATCCATCGGGCGCAAAAAAGGCCTCATTATTTCGGCTGCAGCTTTTACCATTTCGGCAATTGGTGCGTGGAAACCGGAAGCATTCAATTTCTTTGGCATGCTCGATGTGTATGCTTTTGTGATTTACCGCATTATCGGCGGAATAGGAGTGGGGCTGGCATCGATGCTTTCGCCCATGTACATTGCCGAAATTGCACCTGCTAATGTGCGTGGTAAACTGGTTTCGTGGAACCAGTTTGCCATTATTTTCGGAATGCTGGTAATTTACTTCGTGAACTTTTTCATCGCCCGCAGCGGCAACGAGGACTGGCTGGTAACAGATGGCTGGCGCTGGATGTTCTTCTCAGGCATAATACCATCGGGCATCTTTCTGCTGCTCTTGTTTTTTGTTCCCGAAACACCCCGTTTCCTGGTGATGAAAGGCAGGGATGAGGAAGCACTTGCCGTGCTGAATAAAATATCAGGCAAAGAAAATGCGGGAGTAACCCTCAGTGAAATCAAGGAAACGCTGCACGAAAAAAGTGTACCCTGGCTATCGTATGGTTTCTTCGTGATATTTATCGGCATTATGCTTTCGGTTTTTCAGCAATTTGTGGGCATTAACGTGGTGCTGTATTATGCCGGCAATATATTCCGGAATATGGGAGCTTCAACGGATTCGTCGTTGCTGCAAACCATCATTGTAGGATCCATTAACCTTATTTTCACGGTGCTGGCAATATATACCGTCGACAGGTTTGGTCGCAAACCACTGATGATTATCGGGGCGTTAATCATGGCAGTGAGTATGATATGCCTGGGCTTTTCGTTTTCGATGCACGTGCAGGGA
>CAYNVK010000072.1:0-11114 GCA_964400395.1 uncultured Lentimicrobiaceae bacterium
TTCGGCTTCGATGGCGGTAATTTCGGCAACCTTATCTTTTGGGTATTGCTCACCTGGTTTTATACCCGATGCTTCGTTATAAGCTGCCAGCGCAATTGTATAGTTGCCCGATGCCAGCGCTTTGTCACCATTCGAAACGGCTTGCGTGTATTTATCAGAAGTGGCTTTTTGTTTTGCCAGGGCCAGGTTTATCTCAGTGGTTTTGTCCTTGGGATATTTCTCGGAGGGTTTCAATACCAGGGCTTGTGAGTAATAGGTAAGAGCCTCGTCGTATTTTTTTTCAGCCATCAGTTCATCCGCTTTCGAAATTGTGGCTGCATAATTCTCCTGCTTAGCCAAAATACCGGCGATTTGTTTTTCCGATTCCCCTATCTTTTCAGCAGGGTATTTCTCCGTTGGTTTAATTTCAAGTGCTTTTTTGTAATCGCTGATGGCTTCAGTGTATTTTGCAGCACTAAACGACTTGTCGGCTGAAGCTAACAGTGCAAGGTATGCCGTTTCCTGCTTTTTCTGATCGGCAAGCAACTGGTTAATTTTATCCGTTTGTGTTTTGGGGTAAGCTTCGGCAGGTTTCAGGCCCGATGCTTTTTTGTAGGAAACCAGGGCTTCGGGATATCTCCTATTGTTGAAATTCTGATCGCCTTCGGCAACAGCCAGGTTGTAGCTTTCGTCGGCTGATCGCAAACCCTCAAGAATATTGTTGATTTTTGTGATCTGGTCCTGGGGATATTTTTCGTCTTTTTTCAGTGCTGCAGCTTCAGCAAAAGCAATCTTAGCGCGATCGTAATCTTTGGTGGCAAATAACTTATCGCCATTGGCAACTGCTTCTTTATAGGCCTCATTGCGTTTCTGGAGGTCGGCTGAAAGTGCGCTGATTTCTGTTATTTTATCTTTTGGGTATTGCTCAGTAGGTTTTAATGCCGATGCTTCCTTAAACGCGGATAGCGCAACCGGATAATTGCCAAGCGCGCGCGCTTTTTCGCCGTTCGAAATGGCCAGCGCATATTTATCGGAGGTAGCTTTTTGTTTTGCAACAATCTGGTTAATCTCTGTGGTTTTGTCTTTGGGGTATTTTTCGGCAGGTTTCAATACCAGGGCTTGCTTGTACTGAGCGAGGGCTTCATCATATTTTTGTTCGCCCATCAGTTTATCGCCTGCAGCCACGGCGGCAGCATAGTTTTGTTCTTTGTCCCTGGCTGTGCTGAGTTTGGTTTGCGCTTCCGCGATGCGTTGTTCCGGGTAAGTTTCGCCGGGTTTCAGCTCAAGACAACGGGTGTAGGCGGCAATTGCCTCAGTATATTTTAGTGTGCCAAAAAACTTATCGGCTTCGGCAAGCGATTTTTTATAATCATCTTCAATCGATTTTTGTTGGGCAACAAGCGCTGTAATTTCAGCGATTTTTTCGGAAGGATATTTCGCGGTCGCATCTATGTTCAGTGCTTCGCGGTAAGCCAGCAAAGCGGCTTCATATTTCTTTTCTGCTAATGCCTGGTCGCCGTTTTTAATGGCTGTTTCGTAGGCTTGCCTGCCTTGTAACTTTTTATTCTGAAGAGCTTCAATTTCTGCAATCCTGGTTTTGGGGTAGCTTTCTGCAGGTTTAAGTTCCGATGCTGACCTGAACCCGCCAAGCGCGGCTTCCATATCATTGGATTTAAAAAAGTTTTCGGCGCTGGCCAGGGCGGCATCATATTTTTGCTGGTCCGACTGTAACAGCGTTTCGCCGGTTTTCGTCTTTTCGAGCATTTCTTTTGGATAGCGGGCTTCAGGTTTTGCTTTTAATGCTTCCTGGTATTTAAGCCGGGCGCTGGTAAAATCACGACTTATGTAATACTGATCCGCCTGTTCAATGGCATTGTCGTAAGCATCCTGAAGCGCTTTTGCATTATTGGCATAATTGTCGATGTCCGTTAATTTTTGTTTAGCCAATGCGCTCGAAGGCGATAGTTCCAGCGCTTTCTGGTATTCGGCACGTGCTTCGGGGCGTTTGCCCGACTGCAGGAGTTTATCCCCGGCAGCTATATATTTTTCTGTTTGTTCAGCCTTTACCCTGGCTTCTTGCTGCTGTTTCCGGGCAAGGGTAATCTTTTCCTTCACCGCTTTCGATTCGGGTTTCACCGTTAGCGCTTTTTCGTACAGCGACACCGCTTTGTCGAAGTCGGCAGCAGCCAGTGCTTTATCGCCATCAGCCACAGCACCATCAAAAAATGCCTGGTCGTCGGGATCGGTGTACCGGGTGCGTATTTCTGCCAGCCTGTCCTTGGGGAATTGCGATTCCGGGTCGATCAGCAGTGCTTTCTGGTACTCTGTTTTTGCCTGGGGATAATTGTTTTGTTTGAATAAATTCTCAGCTTTCAGGATGATGGTTTCAAAAAGCTGAGCCCGGGTATCTGCATCGAGTAAGGCATTGATCTCGGCTATTTTACCCGGGGCATATTTTAAATCAGGTTTGGCGTGCGAGGCTTTGTCGTAAAGCAACAAGGCATTGGCATAATCTTTTGCAGCCAGGGCTTTATCCGCTTCCTGTAGCAAGGTGGAGTAAGGAGAGGCAGGTGGTTTGGCCTGTGCGAAACTTTTATTGAAAAGTGCGGGTGCGAAAATGATTCCAAAAATAACCAGAAACGAATATATATTTAATCCCTTTCGGGGAATGCGATTCTTCATTGGGTAAAGTGGTTTGATGTTTTTCTGAAATCTGATAACGGTTTTTTTGCATTATTATTGGATGGAAACTGCTAAAAACCGGTATTTTATACATCTGATAGTGATGCGGATATTTTGAACTACCTGCCAGAAATGTCAAACAATCCTGCCATCCACCATCATCAGTTTGCGATCGCTCATATCAGCAAGTTCCTGGTTATGGGTAACAATCACGAAAGTTTGGTTAAATTTTTCGCGCAGGCTGAAAAACAGCTTGTGGAGTTCCCTGGCATTGGCCGAATCGAGATTACCCGAAGGTTCATCCGCCAGTATCAGCGTGGGATGATTCATAAGCGCACGGGCTACAGCAACACGTTGTTGCTCGCCACCCGAGAGCTCCGATGGCTTGTGGGTTGCCCGATCTGATAAATGCAGGAATTCAAGCAGTTCGAGGGCACGGCTGTGTGCTTCCTTTTGCTGAACACCTGCAATGAATGCGGGAATATACAGGTTTTCAATGGCTGTAAACTCGGGGAGCAGGTGGTGAAACTGGAATACAAATCCGATATTTTTGTTGCGGAACATCGAGAGTTTTTTTTCGCTCAGGGCTGATATATCCTGGTTATCGAAAAGGATAGATCCCGATGTGGGTTTATCGAGTGTGCCTATAATCTGAAGTAAGGTAGTTTTGCCAGCCCCCGATGCGCCAACCACGGATACAATTTCGCCCTGGTTTATCTGCAGATCAATGCCTTTCAGAACTTCGAGCTGTCCATATGATTTGTGAATATCTTTTCCTGTGATCATAATGTTGTTTCAGGTTGTAAAGATACAAGTTAAAAGGGAAAGACAATTCTCCATTTTTTCCCGATTCACGCTCAGTAAAGTTCAAGCACCAGCCTCGGTACCGGCAACCGCTATTCACTTTTTTAAAACAGGCCGGGTTTAACTCTTGTTGTTCGATAGCCGCTGGTAATCAATATAATAAAGCAGTTTTAGCGAAATGTTATTCAGCTGGGGCTCACGAAAGGTGTCATCGAAATTGTTGTAATAGTTGCCCGTTACATGATCTTTCTCGCCGGTAATTTCATTTTTCCAAACAATATTCATACTGCTTCCGGGGGCAAATATCCATGAGAAAATCATATCCACATTAAAGGTCGAAAAAATAAAATCATGGTTTTCCTGGTACGAATCATTTGGTGTAAGGTACCCGTTATCCAGCAGGGTATAAAAGCTGCTGTATTTTCCCTGCGAATAATAATGGCGGGCCATCAGGCTAAGCGATACATTATTTTTGAAAAGGTATTTGCCGCTGGCCCCGTTTTCGAAAATATGAATATCGCGGTTTCCGAATATCACATTGGCATCCTGGTTATTAACATAGCCATAGTCATTTATCTCCCTGTCGTAGCCAAATGAAAAACTGAAGGTTACCTTGTTGTTTAAGCGCAGCAAAGGGTTTAGTTCAGTTCCAAAACCCTTGGAGCCGTCGCGGGCGGCATAATATGCACTTACTGATGCATCGAGTGCAAATGGTTTCCTGTAATCTGTCGAAATGGAATAGTTGCCCCAGGTCGATTTTGCTCTCATGTAGTACATGCCCTCGGTGCGTGGTTCGTAATAATCGTAGGTTTCAACCAACGCATGCCCGATCCCGCCCCACATCGAAAGGTATTTCAAGGTAGTGAGCGAAAAGTTATATTTCAGGTTGGCGGTCTGGGGTTTATGGGTGGTGAAATTGTTCTGGTTGGAGAGTGAAATGCTTCCGGAAATATCGCGCAATACCCAGAATGGCTTATAAATGGAGTAACTAACGGCGGCTGAGTTATTGTTGTAATTGTTGTAAATGGTGAGCCCCATGTCGTTGGCATTAAATTTATCGTCGAGCGTACCGCGGCTCACGGACCATTGCAGGTTACCGTTGGTTTTCGAAGCGCTTATGCCATACTTAAACCCTCGCACGGTCGATCGCTGGTTTTCAGCTTCAGCCGGCATAAAAACCTGGCTCATGCCGCCTGACAGGCTGAAACGGTATGTGTTCGATTTATCATTCAGGGTTATCCCGCTGGCTGTTACATTGGCATCGCGGAAATTACTGCCCCTGATCACATTGGTATTTGTAATATACACATTTGAGTTGTTCTTCAGCGCCTGGTCAAAAACCAGGAGATTATAGTTTGTAGCCGGGTCGGTAAGTACTTTGCGTTGATTGTTTTCGGCATCGCTGAGTGTTGCATAAGTATTGGCGGTAACTGCATTCAACACACCTATGGCAAGTCCTTTTTTGTTGCGTCCCGATACTTTGGTGGCATTTACCAGTCGCTGCTGCACAGGGTTTTTGCTGATGCTTTCACCTTCTTTCAGCGAATCCTCAACGCTATAAAAGAGTGTTGGTGTTTTCCCGATTCGCCGGGAGTAAAAAATATCGCCTTTCATGAAAAGATCCACAGCTTCCTTGAAAAACGGACGCTGCTCGCTGTAAACGGTTTCAAAAGCCGTGAGATTTTTTACCTTGTTATCGGATTGTACCTGGCTGAAGTCAGGAAGCAGAGACATGTCCAACGTAAAACTTTCGTTGATACCATATTTCATATCCATACCACCCCCGAAAGAAGATGAAATATCCTTGCCCGATGACTGTTCGGGATAATGCTGGGCCTGAAGAACGATGTAAGGCGTGGCCGAAAGACGAACCGGTGGTTTTATGTTATTCAGGCCTTCGAGTACTCCCCAATAGGGAAGGTCGTTTTTGGCTTCGAGCGATTCGAGCGACCATTGATCTGACTCACGGTTGCGCCTGATGGTCCTCGTCATCTCCATGCCCCATATCTGCGGGTTGATGCGTGCAAAACGCAGGGCCGAGTAAGGTATTTTCATTTCAGCCACCCAACCGTCGCGGGTAATTTTTACATCGCTTTCCCAAACGGCATCGTAGGTTACATCCGATTCGCGCTGGTCGAATTGCACCCCCGATGCACTTACCCTGAAAGTATATGCATCGAGCTGGTTGTTATAGGTATCGAATTCGATGCTGAACATGTCCGCATTCAGGTTATTGGCATCGCGTAAGCCTAACTGCCTCGAAATGCTGTCAGGATTCGGATCGAACATATGGGCGAGCACGTAAATGGCATAATTGTCGTATGCTATTTTAACTTCGGTGCGGTAGGAGGGAGGCGCATTGTAAACCGGCTGGTACTGAACGAAATCAGTAATGGCAGGGATGTTATGCCACACCGAATCGTCGGCCATTGCATTAATTTTTGGGCTTGTTGAAATTTTGACCGCCTGTACCGATTTTCTGTTCGATCGCGGATCCGGATTTTTATCTGCAAAAGAAGTAAATCCAACTAATATAAGCAGGGTGGTAACGAAAAATGTGCGCACTTAAAATGAAATTATCTGCAAATATATAGGTTGGTTTTTATTCATCCATTATTAAAGAAAAATAATTATTTTAGCAGCATGCAATAATAAAAGAGCGCTTTTGCTGGTTATGGCTTGCATTGTATGGTAATATTCAATAAATCAGCGAAATAAGATAAATTATAAGGTGCGTTTTGTTGTAGACGAATTAATATATCTACCTAACTGCATATAGTAAAATAATTAAACCAAGTTACAATGAACCTTCACGAATACCAGGCGAAACAAATTTTAAGCAGTTTTGGAGTGCCTGTCCCCAGGGGCATTATGGCCGAAACTGTCGACCAGGCTGTGGAAGCAGCAAAAGAAATACAAAAACTCAGCGGTTCGCAGTTTTGCGTCGTAAAGGCGCAGATTCATGCCGGTGGCCGGGGCAAAGGTGGTGGCGTGAAACTGGCCAAAACACTCGATGATGCCCGCGATAAAGCAACCAATATATTAGGGATGAACCTGGTGACCCCGCAAACCGGTGCTGCCGGTAAGCTGGTACGTAAGGTGCTGATACAGGAAGATGTTTATTACCCGGGGCCATCGCAAACCAAAGAGTTTTACCTCAGTATGCTGCTCAACCGGCAGGAGGGTAAAGTGATGATCATGTATTCAACCGAAGGTGGTATGGATATTGAAGAAGTTGCCGAACATACGCCTGATAAAATTTTTGTCGAAATCATCGATCGCAAAGTGGGCCTGCAGGCGTTCCAGTGCCGCAATGTGGCTTTCAACCTCGGGCTTTCGGGCGAAGCGCATAAAAACATGGTGAAATTCGTAAAAGGTATTTACGATACTTACATGGGCGCCGATTGTGCCATGCTCGAAATAAACCCCGTACTTAAAACCAGCGACGACAAAATACTGGCTGTCGACTGCAAAATGCGGCTCGATGGAAATGCCCTCTACCGCCATCCCGATTATGCCGCCATGCGCGACATACACGAAGAAGATCCTTCGGAAGTGGAAGCCGGAAAATATAACCTTAACTACGTGAAACTAAATGGTAACGTTGGTTGCATGGTGAATGGTGCCGGGCTGGCTATGGCTACCATGGATATTATAAAACAAAGTGGCGGCGACCCGGCCAACTTTCTCGATGTAGGTGGTACAGCCAATGCCGAAAGGGTTGAACGCGCTTTCCGCATCATACTGAAAGATCCGTCAGTGAAAGCCATATTGGTTAATATTTTTGGAGGTATTGTACGTTGCGACCGCGTGGCACAAGGCATTGTTGATGCATATAAAAACATCGGCAACATCCCTATTCCGATCATCGTGAGGCTGCAAGGCACCAATGCCGAGGAAGCCAAGGACCTGATCAACAACTCAGGGCTTGCGGTGTACTCCGCCACCTCATTGCAGGAAGCCGCCGACCTGGTTAACAAGGTGTTGAAGAATTAACTGACTGTTTTCAACCTGAAACTTTGAACATTAAAAAAACGCACCCGGCCAGAGCAGGGTGCGTTTTTTTATTTGTGGCTGACAATTTTATTGAAATGCCAGTTCAATCGGGTGAGTTTGTCCTTCAATGTTTTTGAGGATGGTGTCATCAAAATCGAAATCCACCAGTTTGTTATCCAGGTACTGCTGGTAAGCATACATATCAAAGTAACCATGCCCGCTCAGGTTGAACAGAATGGTACGCGGTGTGTTTTCGGCCTTGGCTTTCAGCGCTTCCCTGATGGTTGCAGCAATGGCATGCGTGGTTTCAGGTGCCGGCAAAATACCTTCGGCTTTCGCGAATTTTAGTCCCGCTGCAAAACATTCCAGCTGATCAATAGCCTGCGCTTCAACCAGTCCTTCGTTTACCAGGGCACTTACCAGCGGAGCAGCTCCGTGGTAACGCAATCCACCAGCATGAATATTGGATGGTATAAAATCGTGGCCCAGGGTATGCATGGGGAGCAGGGGAGTCATGCCGGCCACATCGCCGAAATCGTACCTGAAAATCCCTTTGGTGAGCTTGGGGCAGGAGGCAGGCTCCACAGCAATAAAGCGGGTTTTCTTTTTCCCATCCAGGTTATGACGCACAAACGGAAAGGTGATGCCTGCAAAATTCGATCCGCCGCCAAAGCAACCTATCACCACATCGGGGTAATCGCCTGCTTTTTCGAACTGTTTTTCGGCTTCAAGCCCGATAATGGTTTGATGCAGCAGCACATGGTTCAGCACACTGCCTAAGGAGTATTTGGTTTTTGGATCGGCTACAGCCAATTCAATAGCTTCGCTGATGGCAATTCCAAGGCTTCCGGGGCTGTCGGGAAATTTTGCCAGTATATTTCTGCCGGCCTGGGTGGTGTTGCTGGGCGATGCCTCTACTTTGCCGTTCCACAGGTTCATCAGCATTTTGCGGTACGGTTTCTGGTCAAAGCTAACCTTTACCATAAATACCTGCAGGTCGATGCCGAAATGGTTACAGGCAAAACTCAGCGCGCTGCCCCACTGACCGGCACCGGTTTCGGTAGTAATTTTTTTTATGCCTTCCATTTTATTGTAATAAGCCTGTGGAATGGCAGTATTGGTTTTGTGCGAACCAGCTGGGCTTACCCCTTCGTACTTGAAATATATTTTAGCGGGCGTGCCCAGCAACTTTTCGAGGTGTGTAGCCCGGTACAGCGGCGATGGCCTGAACATGGCATATAATTCGCGAACTTCATCCGGTATTTTGATGAAACGCTCTGCCGACATTTCCTGTTCGATCAGTACTTCAGGGAAAAGGGCGCTCATTGAGGCTCCATCCAGTGGTTTGAGTGTGCCCGGGTGTAGAGGAGGCAACATTTTGCCACCCAGGTCGGCAGCAATGTTGTACCATTTGTCAGGCATTTCTTCAGGAAGTAGCACGATGTTTCGATTGTTGTTTTTCATGGGTAATATAATTGATGAGTAAATGAATTGACTGAAAACGAAAAAGGCACATCGTAACGATGTGCCCCTGAATTGAGTATCCTCTATTATTTTATTTACATACCCGGGTTTACGCTACGATGTGCAATTGCCATCGGCGCCACCAATAAAAAGAAAGGGTATGCATAAAAGTCGTCATGACTCAGAATTTGAACTACAAAAATAATGAATTTTTAAATACGATGAAAAAACTACAGTTTTTTTTGCCTGCAAGGGTAAACAATGGCTAAGCCGGGGATAACTGCAGATTTCAAAATTTGCTCTCTTTCCTATTTCCATTACCTTTGCAAATCCTATTAATATCATTTTATGCAAACTGCCGAGCGAAGTTCTGGTCACGATCCGTCAGAACAGGTGATTTATAACAGGTGCCTTTTTGCCTACAAGGCTGCTGCTCAATATGTAAAAGGCAATATTATTGAACTGGGCAGCGGCGAAGGCTATGGCGTTGAGTTGCTGGCCCCGCTAGCCGAAAGGTACCTTGCGGTTGATAAGTTCGATACCGATGTTGCCGGCCACGCCAATGTTGAATTTCGGAAAATGTTGCTTCCTTCGCTTGCCGGCATTGCCGATAATAGCTTCGATTTTGCAGTTACCTTCCAGGTAATTGAACATATTCAGGACGATAAAGCCTTTATCAGCGAAATTCACCGCGTGTTGAAACCGGGCGGCAAACTTTTTCTTTCCACTCCTAACCGCCTGATGTCGCTTACACGGAATCCATGGCATATCAGGGAGTACACTGCTTCCGAACTTACTACCCTGGTTTCGCAAGTGTTTAAATCTGTTGAAATGAAGGGGGTGTACGGCAATGATAAAGTGATGGAATACCACGAAAAAAACAGGGTTTCGGTGCGCCGGATCACCCGTTTCGATATTCTTAACCTGCAATACCGCTTGCCGCGCCGGCTGCTTCAAATTCCGTACGATCTGCTGAACCGCCTTAACCGGCGTAGCCTTCTCGGCGAAAATTCATCGCTGGTGAACCTGGTTACTGTTTCCGATTTTTCAATCGGCGATTCATCCGACTCAGCTTTCGACCTTTTTGTGATAGCCGAAAAATAGCCGGGCGCCTCATTTTCGCCCTGCAAGCTTCCTTTTTGTTTATAATAACTATGCATAACGCATCAATTCCGTTATCGGGGATTTGAGTTATATCCTATTTTTTTATAAATCAGTATGTAAGATGGTGCATAAAAAATCAAAACAGATGCAAAGCAATCGTTTGCCTTTTCAATAAACTGCTGTATATTTGATGCAAATCAAAATCTGCATTATTTATTGTTAAACCTAAAATAATCTTATGAAAAGGATTCTGCTTGCATGTGTTGCCTTTCTGGCAGCATTTCCGGTTATGGCCAGCGAGGCTGACCTGAAAATTCCACAACTCAATGTCGACCAGAACCACCTGCTCCTGCTTGGTTTTTTGGTTTGCTTAGGCGGATTGGGTTTCGGATTGTACCAGTTTTTTAAAGTGAAAAATTTACGTACGCATCAGAGTATGCTCGATGTTTCGAACACCATTTTCGAAACCTGCAAAACATACCTGATTCAACAGGGCAAGTTCCTGATGGTACTTTTTGCTTTTATTGCACTTTGTGTTGCTTTTTATTATGGCTTCCTGCAGGATGCAGGTGTTGGTGGTGTTTTGCTTATATTGCTGTGGGCCGTTATAGGTATACTTGGTTCATACGGGGTTGCCTGGTTTGGCATCCGGATGAACACCTTTGCTAACAGTCGTATGGCTTTTGCCTCGCTGGAGCGCAAACCACTTAAGCTTCTTAAAATACCGCTCGACTCAGGTATGAGCATCGGGGTGGTTCTGGTTTGTGTTGAACTTATTATGATGCTGATAATCCTGCTTTATATTCCACGTCATTTGGCCGGAGCTTGTTTTATCGGGTTTGCCATCGGCGAATCACTTGGCGCATCGGCTTTGCGTATTGCCGGGGGTATTTTTACAAAAATTGCCGATATAGGTTCGGACCTGATGAAAGTAGTTTTTAAAATTGGCGAAGACGACCCGCGTAACCCTGGTGTTATTGCCGATTGTACCGGCGACAATGCCGGCGACAGCGTTGGCCCTACTGCCGATGGTTTTGAAACTTATGGCGTAACCGGTGTTGCACTTATCTCATTTATTGTTTTGG
>CAYNVK010000073.1:0-11077 GCA_964400395.1 uncultured Lentimicrobiaceae bacterium
ATGAGCGTCCAGCTGAGGAAGCCCCAGATGATACCCTGTGTGATCGAAAAAGTGAATGGAATGAGCACCATTGCCAGGAAAGCCGGAATGGCATCATCCATGGTTACCCAGTTTATTTTCAGAACCGGTTTCAGCATAAATACGCCCACCAGTATCAGTGCAGGGGCTGTAGCTATCATCGGAACAATGGAGAGCAGCGGGGATAGGAACATAAAAGGGATAAACAACATGCCTGCAACCAGGGCCGTTAAGCCTGTGCGGCCGCCTTGCTGCACGCCTGCCGCTGATTCGATATAGGCAGTACCTGATGAGGTACCTAAAACACCTGCCAGGCCGGTTGCAATGGCATCAACTATAAGTGATTGTTTGATGTTGCGGGGCTCTCCGTCTTTATCCATGAGGTTGGCAGCTTCGGCAACACCCACAAATGTCGAAAGGCTATCGAACATATCTGTAAACAATATAGCAAAGGTTACCGGGAAAATGGCCCATTTTAACGAACCCACCAAATCGAGTTTGCCAATGAGGCTGAAATCGGGAGCTGCAAATATGCCCTTCCACGAAACCAGTGTAGGCACACCCATGTTTATGGCAGAAGCATCGCCATAAAAACGGCCGATAGGAATTGCAAGAATGGTTGTAATAATAATTCCAATAATCAGGGAACCTTTAATGTTTTTAGCTACCAGTATTGAGGTAATTACAAGGCCAATAACAAAGGTGAGCATAATCATATCGAGCTGGGCCATTCCCAATACAGGGGTACCTTTCGATACAATGAACTTGGCATCGGCGAAACCGATAAGGGTAATAAACAACCCGATACCGGCAGCTACGGCATACCTGATTTGTTTGGGAATGGATTTTACGATCAGTGTGCGCACATTAAAAATTGACAGCAGGAAGAAGAATACCCCTGCCCAGAAAACGGCACCCAATGCAGTTTCAACAGGTACTTTCATACCAATAACCACGGCAAAGGTAAAAAACGCATTGAGCCCCATGCCGGGGGCAACCAGTATCGGGTTATTGGCATAAACGCCCATCAGAATGGTGCAAAACGCACTCAGAACTACAGTGGCTGTAAGTACTGCGTTGAAAGGAAGCCCGGTTGCGCTGATAATGGCCGGATTTACAACAATGATATACATGGCTGTAACAAAAGTGGTAATTCCAGCAATCACCTCAGTACGGATGTTGGTATTATTAGCCTTCAGGCCAAAATACCGGTTTAAAGTTTCTATCATCTGTTTGTAGCTTTAGGGTTTATTTGAAATTCCATTTGGCAGCCAGGGTAGGATTTACCATAAATCCTTTATTTGCCGAAAAATTTGAACTGATTTCAATTTCGGAACCTAATGAAAGGTTTTCGTTTACGTTGTACCAGATCTGGGGCTCAGTAAGGAAAACAAAGTCAGCTTCCGAAGCAACTCCCTCATCATCAAATACCGTGTTATCTTCCCTCCAGAAATCAGCAAAACCCGTGAAGGAAACTTTACGGTTCAGCATATGCATAAACCATACGGTTGTAAGCTGGAAGGAAGCATCATTTTTATCTTTTATATATTTATACAATACCTGGAAAGTAATACCGCGGGTAAAATCAGCATTATGCAGGTTGTAATCGAAACCGGCAAGCCAGGCATCGTTAATAGAGTAGGCCCCATAGCCTGCTGATCCGGCACTAAACTGTCCGAAACCACCATTATACTCAATATGGGCAGCAAACGGACTTTTACCCAGGTTAAAAGCGCGTGCAATTTCCCAGTATGCCAGGCTTATGGTCTTGCCATTATCAGCATCGTAATTCATGTCGACAAAGAAGAAGGTACTTCCCCATTTGTCGGGTTTAAACATTTCGACGGTAGAGGTAACAAATTTGCGATCTTTACCAAAATCGTAATGAACCTGTAGATTCTGCGCTTTTACCGAAGCGGCTGCAAACAACACAAGAAGGATGGCAACTGTTTTTTTCATAAGTTGTAGAGGGTTAGTGAAAAATAAATTTAGCGGAAGGATTTGCAAAAATACAACCGACACCGCCGGATGCAAGAAATGTTAATAACTGATAATAAAAAACCCATCCATTAGGGATGGGTTATCAGGAATTAGGTGTTATACCGATTAAGGTATATGAGGTATACCGAAATACTCCACATTTCCAGGGCAAGCATAAAACAAGCTGCCAAATGCATTCAGTTGGAATACCAGGCAGAATACGCGGCAACCCATTTATTAAGCTTCAACCAGCGCTTTGTATTGTTCAGCGTTCAGTAGCTTAGCCAGCTTTGATGTATCGGTAATGTTAACTTTAACAATCCATCCGGCCATGTACGGATCTTTGTTTATTAATTCCGGTTCATCGTTCAGCGCTTCGTTAAACTCAGTTACTTCGGCATCAACAGGCAGGAAGAGGTCCGAAACGGTTTTCACGGCTTCGATGGTTCCAAAAGTATCGCCTTCGGCCAGGGTTTCACCAACTGAGGTTACATCTACAAACACGATGTCGCCTAACTGGTGTTGTGCAAAATCGGTAACACCTACAATGCCGGTATTGCCTTCTACCTTGATCCATTCGTGATCATTGGTATAATAAAGATTTTCAGGAATATTCATGGGTTGTTGTTTTTTTTCGGGATCAAAATTACACATTGTTAAGAACCTGCAAACAATCGCATCAAAATTAGAATGATTCTGAATAATAGTTTCCGAAAACCGGTTCAGGAACCTAAAATCGGATTTAACGAGTGGTATTACCCGGCAGTGCAATAAATTTCGTTAGCAGGAAACTATTTTATTGTGCCAGAGTAAACCTGAGTGAGATACCGGCGTTGGTATTAGACGTCGGGATCTGTTGCGAAACATGTGGCTTGCTGATGGTTTGATCGTAAAAGAACCTCACATTCAGTTTCTGGCTAAGCATATAATCGGCTGAAAAATTGATGGAGGTTTGCCGGGTTCCGGTCGAAATCTGGTTATTTACCTCTTCTATCCGCCTCAATATGGTTTTATTGTCGCGTATTGAAAAATCGAGTTTGATATTCAGGTCGCTTTTCATGGTAACGGTTTTGCCGGTTGACATGGAACGGACCTTGAACGGAACGCTCTTAAACCTGTATCCGGTACCAATAACCAGTTCGTTGCTGCGCATTTCGGTAAGCTGGTTATTTACAAAGCTGAGGGAGAGATTTCTTGTTTTTTTGAATTCAATCCTTGCCAGCATGCTGTTTTTCATGGTCATATCCAACCCGATCAGCGGCCCGAATTGTTCGGTAAGCGTTATCACATCCATACGCTTTTCGGGGATAAAGTTTTTGGCATTGTCAACTGCCGCCGGGAAACCACCCTGGTCCACATAATTAACATCGGTAAGGAAACCGCCGACAGAGTACGACGAACGGTAGGCATGCGAAATATTAAACGACTGGAAGTACTTGCGCAAGGCTTCAATTCCCTGGTTGGCATTATACGTTATGCGCCAGTTGGGGTAAGGAATTTTAGGGAACGGATTGAATTTAATTTTGTTCGGGTCGTGACCGGCATATGCTGCCAGGAACGATGCCATAAGCACCTGGGGCTGTGTAGGCCCGTATCCGTTGGGCCACCCGGCTGAATCGCCCACTGAGTTGGGATTTTCGGCAGCCAGCCGCTGGGCTATGGTTTTTCGGTACGAAAGCATTTCATCAAATACCGGGCTCGAATTGTCGCTTTTATCTTTTTTGAACGAACTCGACAAAATAATATACGACATACTGAAATTGCCACGTTCCTGGGGCGAGGTAGGTTCGTTAAAATTACCGCTGCCGTTGGCTTTAAAATACGCCTGGTAAGTAGTGGCATAGGTACGGTCGGCAGTAACATCAATTTTAAAATTGCGTACAGGTTCCACGGTCGACCGGAAGGTAAGATTTTCGTTGGCCCGGGTAATGTACGGATTGTTGAGCAGGGTGTCGCGGGTAAGCCATCCCGATGAGGCAGCCTTATATTTTATATCGTCCTGGCTACCAAAAATAAAACCCAGGCCGGGAGCGTTCAAACTCCAGTTGTTGCCCAACGGACCCGGCTCGGGCAGAAATCCCGGAAGCATGATACCATTCGATTTGGTATAGGTAAAATTAGCATCCTTAATCGACATTAAAACTCCCAAGGTATAATTCCCAACCGTTTTCAGGTAGTTTTTGTGGGGTTTGCCGAGGCTGTCGGCGGAAGCCTCTTTGGTTTTGGCGTCAGGCTGTTTCTGCTTGTTATTATCCCTGGGATTAACACTTGCTTCGCGCCCTGGCATACGGCCCGGCTGGGTTTGTCCTTTTCCCTGCAGTTCGATTCGCGCCTTTTTCAGGAAAGGCACTTTATCGTAAAGTGTTGTAAGGCGTAGGCCCCCGTTGAGCTGTATGTCGCGTGAGTTTTCAATCGTATTCCCGAACCTCGACTGCAGCGAGCGTGGCGATGCTTCCCAGCGGTATTTTACCCCGTAACGCGCGCTCAGCGTAACCCAGTTCAGGGCACGTATCTTGTTGAAAGGAACGGCATAATTAATATTTGCCATCTGGTTAAACCGGTTTGTTGAACCAAAGTTTTTGATGGAGTTCCAAACGGTATCGCGGTATTGCTCGTAATTGCTGTTTTGCTTTTCGTAACCTCCGGGAGGCTCGATGATATAAGCATTCACGTTGGCGCTATAATCGAACTTGAGGGATTGCGAAAAATCATATTTAACATCATAAATGCGGTTCCAGTCCCATTGTTTGGTGTAGGTAGGCTCAATGATGATCTGCGCCCCGCTTTTGTTACGCAGCAACCTTTTCTGGTAATCGCGGTACATATCGGTGCGGAACGAAAGCAGTTTCGGCAGGTAATAAAAGTTAAAGTCGCGGATAACAGCCAGCGATTTGGACCTCACGGTTTTCTGGAAAGGTTTCACATTTTTAGGGTTCACCGTGAAGTTATACCCAAGCCCGCCCCGGTAAGTCTTCTTGCTGTCCTCCTCAATATCGTTGTTGTGACGTTTAATTTCGGAATACGCATAGGAAACATCAAAGTTTTCGACATCCCATAACTGAGGTTTCTGAGCAGCGCCCACCCTGTCCTTACGCACATTCATAAAGTTGAGGTTTTGCCGGGTGGTAACATCAGTGGTAAGCAGTTTGAGCGAATCCTTCTGCTGCTTTGTCATATCCTCCACCTGTTTGCTGTATAACACATCGGGATCGAGCGGGTTATACTGCGGATTGCTGACAGTTTGCGAATAATCGTAGTGCATAGGTATGCGCACGCCTGATTTTTCGGGCAGGAATTTTCCCAGTTCAAGGTTAGTGGCAACATCGAACTGGCTGATGGCTTCCTTTTGCCGCTCGTTTACTTTCTTTTCGATGCTTCCGAACCCCGGTGAGCTGTAAGCACCTGATACCATAACATTACCCAGGTCGGCCAGGTTGGTAGCCATGCGGGCGTTGGCGGCCCAGCCCGACTTTTCGTTAAAATTGGTAAGCCTGAGTTCATTTACCCATACTTCGGCGCACTTGGCCTGGCCATCGTCGGTGTTAAAAACCTGTGGATTACGTTTCGGGTTCCGAACCCCAATCATCATGGCTCTTACATCGCTTAAGCTGGGCGAGCCCATAACTGTAATTTTTATCTTTCCGTCGGTTCCATCGGGCAGGATAAAAGGATTGGATGTATTTATTACAGACCCCGGCACATTCATCAGTTCATTGCGAAGGGTTTTCGCGTTCACCAGTTTGGCCAGCTCAATATCCATAATGTTATCTTCGGGCCAAATGGCATTGGGATCGGCAGTACCCCAATCGGTAAGTTTCAGCGGTATTTCGTATTCGTAATAGTTATTCGTGAAATCGGAACCCAGCCTTACAAAAACATTCAGGTCACCATCTTTCAGCGCATCGGATTTGTACGATTTCTCACCGTGAATGTACATTTTGAGGTTTTTGTAATCACGGAAATCAAAATCGGTGGTTTTATAGGTTCCCCGGGCGTCGCCATCGAGCAGGTTACATACTTTCATCACCATCGACTGTTCATTCAGTTTCTGGTAATTTTGGGTAGCTGCATTAATTTCGCGCTCAATACCGGGGGGAACAACATATGGTATAGGATCTCGGCTGCCGTTTTCCTCAATGCTAACGGTAGAAATATCGTACGAAGTGGCATCCTGGTTGGGATCGGGAATATACTCGCCCGGGGTGAGCAGGCTGTAGTTATATTTACGCCATTCGCCACGCTCAAGTTCAAAAGAAGCAAAGCGGCATACTACGGCCGTATCCCAATCCTTGAAGAACATACGGATAAAGCGTATTGATTTAAAATCCTGTATGCTTCCCACTACTTTGTCGGGTTTTTGAACAGGAATTTTAAACTGGTACCATTTAACCCCACCCGGATCGCCATTGGCAAGCTTGAAAGGATTTTCAATACCCGACTCGTACATATCGGTAATGTAATTCTCGCCTACCTTCATGTTTTCAGGGCGAAGATGCACCACATACTGAAAATATCGCTCCTGATCGCTCAGGGTATTGTCGTTGTTCAGGTCTTCGACATTCGGGTTCCGCTGACCGATTGAGTTGGTATTGTTGCTTTCGTTGGCTGGCGAGTTTCCATCGGGACCATTGTAAAGCTTATATTTTTCGGTAATGCTGGCATATTCGGGATCGGTATCATATTCGCCTCCCACAAAGGAATGAAAATTATCGCTCGAAGGATCGGTGCTGGCATTGATATATGCCTGCGAAGATGTACCGTATTTCTGTAAGATCCGCTGGAGGTAATTTGCGTCGAAAAATGATTTTTCATCGTTGCTGGGCAAACCATCATATCCAACGTCCTGGTATGGGCGGCTTTCGGTTTTGCTGTCGAACGATTGGGTAAGCGCCTGTTTGGTTGGCACCCGGCCCCAATCGGTAGTATCAACATCGGTAACCAGTTCCGAGGTAGGCAGCCCGTTTTCGTAGGCTTTGCGCCCGTCGCGCAAAATATCTTCCGAAATATCGCCCAGGTTAAAATACAGTTCACCACCTTTCTGGCCTAGTGGAGTAGACGATTCGGTAAACGGGTCCATCAGCCAGAATGTAATGTATTCAACGTTGGAGGCATCAAAATCGGAGGTTTCCAGTTTACGCATCATCCCACCCCAACGTGTATACGGATCTTTAAGTTTCCCGCTTTCATCCAGAAGTCCGCGGGCGTACTGTGGCTTATCTCCAACATCGAAGTTGTAAGGGCCGCGCTCATCAGGAAAATAGGAAACGTTGAACATATTGATATTCAACGGCTGGTTATATTGGTTCTCCTTATTCGGGAATAACTCATTTTCATAAACCACGCGGGTTGAATTTCGCGAAAGCTCATCAGCGGTAACATTAGCTGGTTTACGCGAATTCGATTTATCATAGAATACCGTTGGGTCGATGGTATACCACGCCATCATAGCCCTGTTGTAACCGTAGGCCAGGTGGGTACCCGGGGCTGCTTCGGGAAACATGTCGCGGGTAGTTTGCCCCTGGGGAGTACTTGCTATTGACCAGGAGGCAATGTTGGTAAGCGATATGGTCGATTTAGCCCCTTCGAAATCATCGATATACGATGTTCCGGATTTACCTACCGCTTTGGAGTGGCCCGGGATAAACTGGGCAAATTCGGCATCCAGTCTTAACTTCGACGGGGTCTTGGTACTGTAAAAAGGGAGTTTATCAACCAGCTTGGTGATGAAATCAGCGTCTTTCTGGTAGTTAACGCTGGCACCCCATATGGTATTCGAAATAGGCTCATCGCCATAGTTGGTTTTCTGGGTAATAGGCCTTTCGTAAAGGTTCAGAATGGTACCTCCCAGCAGCAGGTCCTTGTTTACTTTATAGTCGACATGAGCCCCCAGCAAGGTTTGGCTGAAAACATTAAACATGGAGTTGTTTTCAGTCTGAATATTGATGGGTGTTCCTGAATTCAGCACACCTTCGTTGATAATTTTTACGCGGCCCAGGGTATAGTCAACCGTATAATCCACATTTTCGACCAGCTGAACACCGCCGGCCATTACTTTTACCGAGCCCTGGGGCACATTGAGGGCATTGAGTGATATTTCGGATCCTGATTCCGATTTGTACTGCCCTTCCATGATGTATTTGTTCTTGTCGGGGTATTGCTGGGCACCCGTTTTGGTCATGGAGTACAGCGAATCGTAGCAATATTTATCGGCAAGGGCTTTATCGTTTATTTTGCTGCGCAGGTAGCTGCCGAAAGGTTCGAGTACGGTGTAGAAAATCCTTCCGTTCGATGATTGGATGGTACCTCCATTGCGGGCGGCGTTATCCACAAAGTCGAAAACCCCGTCTTTGGTAGGATTAAGCTGCGGATCGAGTTTGTCGAAACCAAATACCTCGATGAGGGGAACACCTTTGAGGCCGGTAAGCCTGTCGTCGGTAAAAAATCCGGTAGGCACAGCGTTGCTGTTACCGGTGTATAAAATATTGAGGAAAAAGTCCTCTTTATTTACATTGTAAGCCCCCAGGTTGTACACGTTTTTCATCATCAGGTTCCAAAGGGGGATGCGGGTGTTAACAGCTGTACTCTTAAGCAGCTTAACAAAAAGGCAGCTGCTGGTGGGCACGCCCTGGTCGGAAAATTCGCCCACCTGGTATGTTTTATTGCTGGGGTCGCCGATGATGGTATACTGGTAAGCCACAGCAAGGGTTTGATCGGGATTGAGGGTGGTATTGAGAGATATAAATCCGAGCCTGCTGTTGTACATGTACTCGGAGCTGGAAAGTTTACGTGCGCTTTCAATTTTTTCAAAATCGACACCCGGCACATATCCTTTCTGCGTGATGAGGTAATCAGAAGCCACATTTATATTCCTGGCCTGCACGGTATCGAGCTGGGTGAGCAGGTCGTTGGCCTCGTTATCCGGGTAGGGTTGCTGCGACAGTGGTTTTACCGTGGGGTTATAGGGCCTTGTTTCGCCAACATCCTGAAAAGCGACCAGGTTACGGTTTTCGGTGATTGCAGCGCCAATGTTTGTTACCCACACCTCAATTTTTGTGATATTGATATTGGAAGTAATAACCGGCAGGGTGGCAACTGCGCCTTCGTACTGCCCGCGAAAATACTGGCCAATAAAAAAGTGCCTGTTTTCTTCATAATCGAGGGCACGGGTCGAAAATTTCTGGGTTTGCGCCCCGCCCTGAACAGTAATATTCTGAACCTGGCTCTGCTGTTGCGAGAAAACCCCGGTAACGGTTGCTTTACCAAACTGGAGCTGCGTTTTTAAACCGAATAAACTCTGGCTGCCGGTAATCAGCGAACTGTTGATGGGCATGCTGATGTTACCGGCTTCGATCAGTTTTATAATTTCGTCTTCCTTGCCTTCGTACTTAAGTTTCAGCTTATTCTCGAAATCGAAGGTTGCCTCGGTATTGTAGTTGGTGTTAAATTCGATTTTATCCCCGATTTTAGCCTGCACACTCATCTGGATTTTCATCCCGAAATCGAAATTGGTTGTACGGCGCAGGCTTTGGCTTATGAATGGGTCGTCGCGGCGGTTCGAAAGAATGCCGAAGGTAAGCTCGGTACTTCCCTGTGGCCTGATATCGATGGTATTACCGCCAAAAACGCGGTCGAAAAATTCGCCGCCAACCCTCAGCTGAGGGATGATGCCGAGCCTGGTAGCTGCTGATGCGCTGTTGGCACGTTCCTGCCAGTAGCTGTCGAGGGCCTGGCGGGTATCCCACTTCCGGTATTCGTCGAAGGTAAAAGAGGCCGGGTTGCGGTAATCGAAGGTCCCGATTTTCCGGGTAAGGGTATATTCTTTACTGGCGGGATCGTAAATAACATCCTGCTTTATGTTGGATGGGTCATTGAGGTATAATCCTCCGGCAGGCTTTATATCGTATGGATTCTGACTTTCAGGAATCGGGAAACGCAGGGTGGTATCTTTATCTGTAGTATCGGGAAGCGCCAGGAAGTGCCCGGTTTGGTGTTTACCAGCAGATACCCCAAGCGAATCGCTTACACCCCAGAACAGGGTAGCAAGCAAAGTAAAGAAGGAGAGCCTGAACAGGTATTTGGTATAGCGCTTCAAACCGATTGATTCTTTGTCATTTAATGCCAACCTGCGTGGGTGGGCTTTTGGATTTATCCTATTAAATAAATAAAAATGCTGCCGATATCCTTACAGAATTTTCAGCGCATGTTTAATTAACTGGTCAACAGGGAGGGCACCTCCGTTGGCTTTTATCACCTGGTCGAGGGCTTTCTCGGCAACCGGCCTGTTAAAGCCAAGCATTACTAATGCAGATAACGCTTCATGCTTGCCTGTATTGTGCGCAGATATTAAATTTTCGCCCTCCGGCAGGTCCTTCATTATTTTGTCTTTCAGGTCGATGATGATGCGCAACGCTGATTTACCGCCAATCCCCTTGATGGACTGCAGCAGTTTCACGTTTTCGCGGGCAATGGCATCGGCTACTTCAGCAGGCGTAAGCGACGAAAGAATAAGCCTTGCGGTATTGGGCCCAACGCCCGAAACAGAAATAAGTTGCTGAAAAACATGCCTTTCGCTTGTATCGGCAAAGCCATAAAGCGTGAGCGCGTCTTCACGAACAATCAGGTGAGTATATAATCGGCACGAATCCTTGTCTTTGATCTGTGAGTAGGTATTGAGTGAAATGCTGATAGCATACCCTATGCCCTGGCATGCCAGTACGGCGGTGGTGGGACTCAATTCAGCAATTTTGCCTTCGATAAAGGAGTACATTCCGAATGTATTATATCAATAATGAGTTAATTACGAATTCATTGCAAATTCGGGAAAAAATTTGCAGCATTAGTTTTCAGTTTTAAAAATGCAGTGTCGAAAAGAGATTTCAACGCAACATAAAATCTCATCTTGCTGCAAAAATAGCGATTTAAGGTTAATAATGAAATTTGTATTACCAGTGTTAGAGCCTGTTTAAAATTGTTGATTTAAATTAAAGAGGGGCGAATGGGAAAACCGGCGAGGGGCGAAGGGTGATTGGCGATGTGCGATGGGCGATGGGCGATGAGCGATGGGGAGACAGGGTGAAGG
>CAYNVK010000074.1:0-11014 GCA_964400395.1 uncultured Lentimicrobiaceae bacterium
TCGGATTGCCAACAAATGCTACATGTATTGATTTCCCTTTCCCTGAATATTGGGTGTTTTCCGAAACTTCATCGAGTGTACCCAGGAAATTAGATTCCTGGTCCGTGTGGATAAGCTGGTCAACTTCAATGAGATGGGCTTCGCTCAGGCGTAGGGTAACGTTATAACCAAGGATGTTATATTCAACAGGATCCTGTAAAGGTGCTTTTTTAACAACAATTACTTCTTTCCCCACCACAAATCCCATTTCGGTAATCCTTTTGCGAAATGCGCCACGTCCTTTCACCCGCAGGATGGTGGCTTTGCTGCCTGGTTCAAGTTCACTCAGGTTCACCTGTAATTGTTATTAAGATTAAATAAATACAGCGCAAAGATACTAGGTTTATTTGATACAGAGGCCAATTTCAGTAATTAAAATCTTAAATATTCAGAAGTTTATTACAGGAATTTATTTATAGAAGATCCTCGTCAAATTCGGTAGGGAATGCTATTGTGTGCAATGCCGGCAGCAGGGAGGCTATGCGGCTTCCCCAGTGTGATTTGAACAAAGTTTTTAATTCGAAAACGGCGTTTTGTCTGGCGTAATTATGGTTTTTCTGGTACAACAGCACAAAGTCTTTCAAATCCTGGTAAATATCGGCAAGATGCTCGGCAATACTGGCTTTAAGAGGAACATTATCAGCATTTTCGTACGACAGGGTATAAAAATCATCCTTACCCGGAAACAACGTTAACAGCGAATTATAAATATTTTCCCATTGATCTTCGTTCACAAACCTTTCGCCAAAATAATCCTCATCTGGTTCAACCAAGGGTAGTATGGCGCCTTTCAGATAAAGTAAGGGACAGATTTTGGCATAGTACTGGATCACTTCTTCGGGATTGTATTTTTCGGCATTCTCGGTAAAAATGCAAAATTCGTTGGCCACGGTAAACATTTCGAGCACATTGGCCGAGGTTGAAGGATCAGGACTTGCAGTTGTTGTCATAATTGATCTGGAAATATTTTTATTTGTTGGCAAAGGTACAGAATTGCCGGGTGCTGCCTTTTAAAAAGCATAAAAAAAGTGCCCCGGGAGGCACCATCTAAAACTGTGTTCGATATAACCGAATTACAATTTTTTAATTATTATCAGCCTTGCTTCAGATGGGGAGCTGTTTGTAAATCCTCTTTCTGCAAAAGCTTCAACCTCGGCAACATCGTACAAAGCCATCGCAATGTCACTTTCGCCCACGCTTAGCATCACCTCACCTTTTATCAGGCACACAACCACATCGAAAGGATTCGAGTGTTTTGCTACAACCTGCCCCGGCTGCAGGCAAAGATGGATTACCTCAACCTTTGCCGATGCATGCATAATATATCCTTCAAGGTCGAAGGGCACCCGGGCAGCATCAGCCAGTGTAGTCTTTTTCATTTCCTGGTGTTTTTAATCGTCTTATTTAAATCAGCCTTTGGAGCAGTCAGATTATCAATAATATGCGTAATAGCAAAAAGTGGTTTTCTGAATATCATCCTGGGGCCGGCCCATTGCATAACCAGTTTCATCTGGCCACGCATCTTAGGCGAATAACAATGTACGGGACATTCCTTGCAAACCGGTTTCACTTCGCCAAACATACACGACAACAGTCGTTTTTCGGCATAAGCCGAAAGCTCCTGGCAATCGTCGCATAACGTTCCCTGTGTATGGTGATGAGCCTTACAGTACATGGTAATCATGCTCTGTACAATTGCAGATTCTCTTTTTCGGCGGGTTTTAAGCAGGAACATGGCGTTTATTTTATTCCCTGATCATGGTTAATAACATGATAAACTTTTCGTTTGCATTTACAGCGTGAGGCACATTAGCGGGCATAATGATGCTTTGCCCTGCTATAAGCTGGTTAGGTTTGCCTCCAATTACTATCTCGGCGCTTCCCTGCATCACCTGTACCAGGGCATCGAAAGGCGCTGTGTGTTCGCTTAATTTCTGGCCGGCATCGAAAGCGAAAAGTGTAATGTTTCCTTTTTCTTTCTGTATGATGCGTTTGCTCACTATTCCATCTGTTTGGTAACTGATTGAATCGGCGAACGAAAAGGGATGTCCGTGTTCTGTTTTATCGTTATCCATGGTTCTGTTTATTTTTTTTGAAATCTGATTTTAAATTAATTCAGCATTTTAAACCTGTAAGTTACATGTTGGCGCAATTTAGTTATTCTTTCCGACACATAGGGTTTACACCCATTCTTCCTGCAGAATATCACCTTTAATGCCAACAACTATTTTCTTGATGGGGATATTACGTCCCGATTGTTGCACGGCGATTTTGGCCATTTGCATCAGGCCGCCGCAGCAGGGAACTTCCATGATGGGAACTGTAAGCGTATTGATTTTTGCATCCGAAATCATGGTCGAAAGTTTTTCAACATACACATCTTTATTCGTGTCGAGTTTCGGACAGGCAATGGCCAGCGATTTGTTTTTCAGCAGTCGTTCGTGAAAATCGCCCATGGCAAAGGCAACGCAATCAGCAGCCAATACCACATCAGCACCCTGGAAATAGCTGGCCATTGGGTTCACAAGGTGAAGCTGTACCGGCCACTGGCGCAGTTCCGACGATGCCGGCACCGTGGCTGCAACTACAGCCGGGGCAGCAGCGGCATTCACTTTGTCCATATCAATACGGAAATCAATAGTTTTGGAACTACCACATCCACAGGCACTTTCCTGTTGTGGTTTTATATGGTTCAGGGCTTCTTTCATGTTTTCGAAAATAACGGTTGATGCAATGGATGGTTTTATCTCAGCCCCGGGGCTCAGGTCGATCTGGTGTTTTTTAATATAGGCTACGGCTTCTTTCAGGAATTCATGTTCGTTGTGATCGCGCAAATGCTCGAGGTGGGCCAGTATGGTGTTGCGGCCTTGTTTTACAATGGTTTCCATTACCACTGATTCGTTGTAAGGCTGTGCCTCGCGTTCAATAATTTCAATGGCGCCCTCGGGGCAATGTCCTAAACAGGCTCCAAGCCCATCGCAGAATAAATCGCTGATAAGCCGGGCTTTACCATCAATAATCTGAAGTGCGCCTTCATGACAGTTTGGTATGCAAAGTCCGCAGCCATTGCATTTTTCTTCATCAATCTGGATGATTTTTCTAAGCATAGTGAATGTCTTTTGTTTTCAGGTCTGATATTTTTGTATTGTTTAAGTAGTCAACAAATTCGTTTGTAAGTTTATCGGGTTTGCCTCCGAAAATGCAGGTGATAAAAGGGCAGGTGTTTTCGGTGATGCCGCAAAACTGGCATTCAACATTTCCTTCAATCAATTGGTATACTTCAAGCATACTGACTTCTGATGCATCTTTTTTCAGAATAAAGCCACCGCCCGGTCCGCGGTTCGAAGCGAGGTATTCGTTTTTGGCAAGTACCTGCAATATTTTAGCCAGATGGTTTTGCGAAACATGAAGTATTTCTGCAATCTGGCGGGCGTTAAGCCGTGCTTTTGAGGATGCTATTAAAGCCAGACTATGTATTGCCAGCGAGGCTGCTTCAGAAATATGTATGAGTCGGCTCATGTTAATAAGGTAATTAGGTATTTGAATGCGCAAATATACAAAACAATTTTACATCTTGAATAAAAATGGTAAATGATGAAAAATATTTTTACACCGGCAGGGTAGGAGGATTAATCCATGAGGTCGGCAAGGGTGTTGGCAGCGAGATGGTTACGGAATGTTTGGGTCATTTCGGAAACCACGTTGCCGAGTATACATTTGCCGAAAGCGCATACAGGTTTTTCGTGCGGGCAGTCCAATACTTTTACTTCGCCTTCAATGGCTTCGTAAATCTGTAACAACGTAATATTTGCCGGTTCAACGTTAAGTTTAAACCCTCCCGAAGGACCGCGGTTCGATGAAAGGAATCCTTCTTTTACCAGGCGTTGCATTACTTTTGCCACGTGATGCCTTGATGAACCAGTGACATCAGCAATTTTTTGTACATTTATGGTCTCTCCGGCGCGTGCCACCAGCACCATGCCATGCATGCCTATGGATGCAGCCTCGGAGTATGAAACAATTTTTGCCATTATGCTATTATCGTATTTAATTGCTCAAATGTCGGAATTATTGTTTAACCGGGCACAATTCGAGCTCAATTTGAAGTTAATCTAAATAAGCGGTGTGGAATGGTTTTTGATCTGGAAGCGCCGAAACAACTGTAAATTTAAATGATTAAGATCTTCCGTTTTCCGAAAATTAAGCTGTTGGCAGCGCTGGCAACTTTCACTTTTTTAACCTCCTGCGACGTGGTAAAACAAGTATCGCAGGTATCTAATCTGTCGAAATGTGATTTCAGGCTCGAATCCGTTCAGCGGCTCACCCTGGCCGGGGTTCAGATTCAGAATGTTAAATCGATATCGGATGTAGGCATGTTTGATGCGGCAAAACTGGCATCGGCCGTAGCATCGCAACAACTACCCTTAAACTGCATTCTTAATGTTGAAGCAAAAAATCCAAATACGGCTGATGCCGGAATTACAAAAATTGACTGGATTTTGCTGATTGATGACATTGAAATGACAAGCGGAATAATCGACCAGCCGGTTACAATTCCTGCCAATAATGGTACAGCATTTATCCCGGTACAGGTTAATGTTGATCTGCAGAAAGCCTTATCGGGCAAAAGTGCCGATGCAATTATTAATTTTGCCATGAACCTGGCGGGTGCCGGAAACAAGCCCACCCGGTTTACGATGAAAATGAAACCATCCATTTCAGTAGGCGGGTTTCCGGTTTCGTACCCGGGCTATGTTACCATCAAAACCGAGTACAGTAATCTTTAAGATTTTTAAGTGGAGTGTATACAATGAAAGCAGCTAAAATTTTACACTATACAGCTTTATTACTGGGATTCCAGGCGTCCGTTTTTTTTACGTTCTTCCTGCTTGCCGAAGGTGCTGCCGACCTGATTGAAGGTAAAGTGGCTGTGATTCCGATTATGATTATAATGATGATTGCCGTAGCAGGGTTTATATGGGCAGTAGCATCGCCCCGTAAAGGCAGTTTGCTGATGATTGTATCCGGAATTGTACTCACCCTCTATTTGCTGATTATTACTAGTATCGGCGAAATCGGGATGGGCCTGATTTTCGGGTTACCATTTATAGTGCCGGGAATCCTGTTCTACATGGCAGGGAAAAATTAAAGCCACTCCTGTTCTAGCTTATAATTGATTTAAAGGCAATCGGTTACGTTTGTCATTTTGCTTTTTCATGTTTTTTTATTCAATGTCAACATTTGCAGTTCCGCTACCGGTATGCATGTACGACCCTGTTTTTTATTTTGAACTATAGTATTCCGCATTTTATGGTGCGGGCTGTTCCAACTCATTTTATTTAAAATCCCGCAAAGCAGGCGCTGGAATAACAAAGCAAAAAAAATATCAGGTTTTGCTAACATATTTCCTGCTATATGATTACTTTCACACTTCGAAGCAACTATTGGATTTTTGGGGTCAGGATTCTTGGTTTTGAAATTAATTTATTGTTTCAAACACATGTTAAACAGTTGCTTAGATAAACTTTGCGTGGTAAAACAGGCTAAAGTGCTGCTTAAAGTTTACGCAGGATTTTGCAGGTATTTGGATTGTAACAAAGAGATCACACTTTTAATACTAAACAGAATTAAAAATGAGCAACATTAAAACAATGCCAGCGGTTAACGAAATTGCCTTCGGGCCGGCATATATCGAAGAACTCATGCAACGGTTTCATTATTCTGACGAAACCAAAGCCATTATCAGCAATGAAAACCTGCTTCCGGCAGGCGTGCTGAAGAGACTTCATACTGCTTTCCCCCAGCACTCGGGTTTCGGTGAAAATGAAAAATTTCACTTTGAAGATAAAAAGCAATATGTTGGCGTTGAGGGCTTCCGCGAAATTAATGCGATCCTCGAATCGAACGGAATCCACATCGGGCACCTGGAAGAGCGTGAACTGTTTATTCATATTTACAGGTTCATGGCTACAAAACATGTGCTCAATACGATAAACTGGAGCGATTTTAAGCATGACTCAGTATTCCAGCTGGTGTTTCCGCAGCCGGGCATGATCAGGCCCGATGTGGCCAAAGCTTATCTTTCGACACAGGATGAGCAAACCCGGGCACAGATTGTAAGTGACTACATGAAAGAAACCAATCCGCACGACGGTAACCAGAAGTTGAATAAGCCCACTTTTGTGAATTCGGAAGGGAAAACCGAAGTTTTGGAAGGAACCCAGCACAAATATCCCCAATGCCAGTTAATTTTTGATGTTCAGACCCAGAACTGTTTCGCTTTCTGCAATTACTGTTTCAGGCATGCCCAGGTGCGTGGCGATGAGGATATGTTTATTCAGAAAGATGTTCACCAGGTTCATGAATACCTGAAAAAACATAAGGAAGTTACAGATGTGTTAATTACCGGCGGTGATGCAGGATATATTAAAGCTGAACGTTTCGAGGAATACATCCGGCCTGTGATCAACGACCCGGAGCTTGCTCATATTAAGACAATCCGCCTCGGAACCCGGGTGCTGACCTACAGCCCCGAAATTATTATTCAGCCCTCGTATAACCGCATGCTCGAGCTTTTCAGTGCCTTGAACGACAATGGTATACAGCTTGTTTTTATGTCGCATTTCTCAACACCGCGCGAACTGATGAACCCCAGTACCATTGCCGCAATACGCAGGTTAAAGTCGCATGGGGTAACCTGCAAAAGTCAGAGCCCGATTATGAACCATATCAGTTTGTTTACGGATGAAAACGGGAATGTTGATATAGATCGGTCGGCACAAAACTGGATTGACCTGGGTAACCTGTTCGCCATGCTTGGCGTTGGATTCCATTCCATGTACTGCGCCAGGCCCACCGGCGAGCATCACTATTTCACCCGTCCGCTTGCCGATATCAACAAGGTATTCAGCAAGGTATACCGTTCGCTGGCGTCCATTAACCGGCCATCGAGGTATATAACCATGACATCCTCAGCAGGTAAAATATCGATACTTGGCACCGTTGAGCTTCACGGCGAAAAGTTATTTGCCCTCAAATTTAATGAAGCCCGGAATATGGAATGGATGGACAAAGTGTACCTGGCGAGGTACGATGAACATCAGAACACCATTGCCAACCTGGTTCCTTTTGGCGCCGAAAAACATTTTTATGAAGATGAGCTGCATGAAATTGAAAACATGTTGCATGATTCAATTGAATCAACCCGCCATCAACAATAATATTTTTGTGAGATGATAAATAAAGTTGTGGGTTCAGCCCGGGAAGCAGTGGCGGGAATTTTTGATGGAGCTACTATATTGATCAGTGGTTTTGGCGAAGCCGGGAGCCCTATTGAACTTATTCATGCGCTGATCGACCAGGGATCGAAAGATCTTACGGTGGTGAGCAACAATACGGGTAACGGGCATATTGGGCTGGCAGCGCTGATTGGCAACCGGCAGGTTAAAAAGATGGTTTGTTCGTTCCCGCGAACTGCCAATTCAATCACTTTTCCTGAGCTTTACCGAAAAGGAGAAATAGAACTGGAACTTGTTCCCCAGGGCACGCTTGCTGAACGCATCAGGGCCGGTGGAGCGGGTATTCCGGCTTTTTTTACGCCAACATCCGTAAATACTACCCTGGCCGAGAATAAGGAAGTTAGGATGTTCGATGGCAAAGCTTTTGTTATGGAATATGGAATAAAAGCCGACTTTGCCCTAGTGAAATGCAAAGTTGCCGACCGCTATGGAAACCTGCTGTTTAACAAAACCGCCCGTAACTTTGGCCCGGTGATGTGTATGGCTGCAAAAACAGCGATTGTGCAGGCCAGTCAGCTGGTTGAACCAGGTGCGATTGACCCTGAAATTGTGGTAACCCCGGGTATTTTCGTGCAAAAAATAGTCGAAATTCAGAATCCGCTGAGCGAAAATGATTTAATCAGGCAGAACAGGAGGTACCCATGGGAATAGCTGATATTAAAGGTTGGACCAGGGAGCAGATTGCTGAGAAAATTGCGCTCGATATCCCGGATGGTTCCTACGTTAATTTGGGAATCGGGCTTCCGGAACTGGTGGCTAATTATATTCCCGGCGACAGGGAAGTGATATTTCATACCGAAAACGGATTGCTGGGTGTTGGGCCTTCGCCTGCTAAAGAGGCTGAAGATGACGAATTGATCAATGCCGGCAAAAAACCGGTTACTGCCATTAAAGGTGCGGCGTTTTTTCATCATGCCGATAGTTTTGCGATGGTACGCGGTGGCCATATCGACATTTGTGTGCTGGGTGCTTTCCAGGTATCCGAAACCGGCGACCTGGCCAACTGGTCGACCGGTGAAGCCGATGCCATTCCCGCGGTTGGCGGAGCAATGGACCTTGTGCAAGGTGTAAAAACCATCATCGTGTTTACCCAACACACCACCAAAAGCGGGGAGCCCAAAATAGTAAAACAATGCACTTATCCGTTAACAGGGAAAAATGTGGTGAGCTATATTTACACCGATTTTGCCGTAATTGATGTAAAACCCGAAGGACTGTTTGTCAGGGAAATGGCCCCGGGCATCGACTTTAGTTTCCTGCAGACCTTTACCGGGGCTGAATTGCATTTGTACTGATAAACCTATCAAAACATGTTGCCATGTCATCCGAAAAAGTAAGTACCCGTTCGGGGAAAAACGAAGAGCAGTTATATGCGCAGGCTTGCGAAGTGATGCCGGGGGGCATAAGCCGCAACGTGGTTTTCCGCAAACCACATCCATTTTATGTTGCCGAAGCTGCCGGCGCTTATGTTACTGATATACATGGCGTGAAACGTGTTGATTTTGCCAATAATATCGCCTCGCTGATCCACGGACATGCACACCCCGCCATTGTTGAAGCCGTTTGTGCGCAGATACGGAAAGGGACAGCCTATACCATTGGCACGGAAATTGAAATTGAGCATGCACAGCTGCTTTGCGACAGGGTTCCCGGTTTTGAAAAGATCCGCTTTATGAATTCGGGGACTGAGGCTGTTATGGCGATGATAAAGGCCGCCAGGGCTTTTACCGGTAAACCAAAAATTGCAAAGGCCGAAGGCGGGTATCATGGTAGTTACGATACGGCCGAAGTAAGCCAGAGCGCTTCGCCGGCAACCTGGGGCGATATTAACCAGCCCAACAGCGTAGCCCACGTAAAGGGAACCCCGCAGGCTGTGCTCGATAATGTTGTGATTTATCCCTATAATGATATTGAACGCACCCTCAGTATTTTAGATAAGCATGCCGGTGAAATTGCTTGCGTGCTTATTGACCCGGTTCCGCATCGTATTGGTATGGTACAGGCAACTCCGGCTTTTGTAAAAGCACTGTACAATTGGACCCGCAAGCACAATGCCCTGTTATGTTTTGATGAAGTAATCTGTTTCAGGGCAGCATACGAAGGCGCCCAATCCAATTATTCGGTGAAACCTGATCTGACCTCGCTGGGTAAAATTATTGGCGGTGGTTTCCCGGTAGGCGCTTTTGCAGGAAGAAAGGACATAATGGATATCCTCGACCCGGGTGGCAGCGATTTCAGGTTTGCATTGTCGGGCACGTTTTCGGCCAATCCTGTTACAATGACGGCCGGTAAAGTAGCGATGGAAATGTTTGATCGTGATGCAGTTGATAAGATAAATACTTTATCGCAGGTAGCCATCAGTCAGATTTATGAAGCTGGTAAAATAGCAGGCATACCGTTGAGTATTACAGGAAAAGGATCGATGTTTAAGGTCCATTTCAGGGAAACGCCGCCCACAACTTACCGCGACTGCTACGAAGATGCCCGGCTCAAAAGTATTATGAACCTGTTTCTCGAAAATATGTATGCCGAAGGCGTTATCATGATCAATTCCTGTTCCTGCGTACTTTCAACTGTAATTACCCAGGCTGAAATAGATTTGCTGAGCGAAGCCATGCTCCGGAGTTTCCGGGTCATAAAACCACAACTTAACGCTTAATTATCTGGTTATGAACGATGCTTTTATCTGCGATGCCATACGCACGCCTATTGGCAGGTATGCCGGTGCGCTCTCATCCATCCGTACCGACGACCTGGCTGCTATTCCTATACAGGCTTTGCTCCAACGTAACCCGGGTATTGATGCTTCAGGAATTGACGACATTATATTAGGATGCGCCAACCAGGCAGGGGAGGACAACCGGAATGTAGCCAGGATGGCATTGTTGCTGGCAGGTTTGCCCTATTCAGTCCCGGGGGTTACGGTTAACCGTCTTTGCGGATCGGGTATGGAAGCAATTGGAGCTGCAGCCCGGGCTATCAGAAGCGGTGAAGCCCAATTGATCATAGCCGGCGGTGTTGAAAGTATGACGCGTGCCCCGTTTGTGATGGCAAAATCATCGGAGCCTTTCGCCCGCCAGGCCGAAATTTACGACACAACCATCGGCTGGCGTTTTGTAAATAAAAGACTGGAAAAACTTTACGGTGTTGATTCCATGATTGAAACTGCCGAAAACCTGGCCGAAGCATACAATATCAGCCGCGACGACCAGGACCTGTTTGCATACCATAGCCAGCTTAAAACAAAGCTTGCCCGCGACAACGGGTGGTTTGATCCGGAGATTGTATCTGTTACCATACCTGTCGCCAAATCGGATCCCCTCATCTTCAGCATGGATGAGCATCCCCGACTTACCAGCCCCGAAAAACTGGCAACGCTCAAAGCCATATCCAAACCCGGCGGGACTGTTACCGCCGGAAATGCCTCCGGTGTAAACGATGGTGCTGCCGCCCTGATTATTGCTTCGGAAGCGGCCATAAAGAAATATAAGCTAAATATCTTGGCCCGCATTATTGGCATGCAAAGTGCCGGTGTGCCTCCGCGCGTTATGGGTATTGGCCCGGTGCCGGCAACACAAAAATTGCTGTCACTTACGGGTTTGACCCTCAGCCAGTTCGACCTGATTGAACTGAACGAAGCTTTTGCGGCCCAATCACTAGCCTGCACTCGCCTGCTG
>CAYNVK010000075.1:0-10994 GCA_964400395.1 uncultured Lentimicrobiaceae bacterium
GGGGATGTCAGATTGCGGATGTCGGATTGCGGATTGGGGGTTGCGGATTGCGGATGTCGGATTGCGGATGTCGGATTGCGGATTGGGGATTGCGGGTTGGGGGTTGGGGGTTGCGGATTGCGGATGTCGGATTGCTGATTGGGGGGTTGTGCCTGCCTGACTGCGTCAACTGGCAGGGATTGTGGATGTTCGATATTCTTTATTCAATATTAAATTTTAGAGTGCGGAATGTACTAAGTCTTACATAATTTATTCTACCACTATCTCATCCGGAACTTTCATTCGTGGTTTTACTAACACTTTTGTTTTCCAGTTTCCTTTCAGATAATAAAGATACGAGAGTGACATACCTATAAACCATGCCACGGGTATCGACCACCAGATGCCATCAACACCAAAATACCGCGACATAATCCAGGCTGCCGGTATCCGGATGGCCCATAAAGCGAAAAGGGTAATGAACATGGGTATTAAAGTATCACCGGCGCCGCGCATTACTCCCCCTATTACAAACATGGTTGAAAAGAAAATATAAAACGAACTTACTATCACCAGGTATTCAGCCCCGATAGCAATTACGGCAACATCGTCAGTAAAAAGGTGCATCAGCTGATGCCTGAAAATAATCACCACAAGGCTGGTAAACAAGGCGAGTGCCCCCGACATCATAAAGGTAGATCTCAATCCTTGTTTGACACGTTCGGGTTTATTGGCTCCCATATTTTGCCCGACAAAAGTGGACAAGGCAGCCCCAAAATTCATAGCAGGCATTCCGGCAAGTGAGTCAAGCCGGCCGGCCGCGCTGTAGGCCGCAATTACATCGGTTCCAAACCCATTTACAATACGTGTAACGGCAAGCATTCCCAATGATACAAAAGTTTGTTGCAATCCTGTTGGAAGCCCGATCATCAGGCTTTTCCTGAATATTGCCCGGTCGAATACCAGTTTAAAACTGTTAAGTTTTACAACTTCGTGCGTACGGTTCAGGTAGATAACCCCGGTGAAAAAAGCGCCTGCCTGTGCAATAACTGTCGCCCATGCTGAGCCTGCCACGCCCCATTTGAAAACCGCAACAAAAAGCCAAACCAGGATAATATTCATAACAGTTGAAATTACCAGGAAGTACAAGGGCGTTTTCGAATCGCCCAACCCACGCAGCACCGAACTAATCCCGTTGAAACCAAAAAAGAAGACCGTTCCGGTGAGGTACACATTGAAGTAGGTAACCGCCTGCGGAATTACATCTTCGGGTAAGCGTATCAGCCTGAAAATAGGGCCACTCAGCATAATTCCGACCACCGTAATAATTATAGAGGCAAAAAACAGGAAAATGTACATGGTTTCGATGGATCGCTTTACCATTTTCATATCCCTGGCACCAAAATACTGCGAAACAATAATGGTGGTGCCCATGGCCACGCCAACTACAAAGGAGATAAGCATAAAAATAAGCGGGAACGATGCGCCTACAGCGGCAAGTGCCTGTTTCCCGATATAACGGCCTACAACAATGCTATCCACAATATTATACATTTGTTGAAACACATTGCCAATGAGCATGGGAATGGCAAACTTAAAAATAAGGCTTCCGCTGTTTCCTTCGGTGAGGTCTTTCATTAAAAAATATAGGGCGTAATGTTATGAATCAGGTTTATTATGGCCAAAATAGCAATATCCATCCAGAAGAAATTACGGGCAGAAAAGAATAAGGCTTGCAGCGCGACCCGAGCAAAGGAAAAACTCAGTTAAATGTATAGAGTCAGCAGATCATGAACGAAAAACGAATGCCGGCATAAAGGGGAACCGGGTTAAACTGGCAGCACTTACTTATGGGATGTAATTACGAAAGCAAGTCAACCCTCATTTGATCAACCATCAAGGCAATATTTTTATCAGCACACAGAATCAACTCATTCAGCTTCTGATCATTGTTATTATCCTTCGACAGGTCCTCGATCAATTGAAAGGTTTGCTGCAGATGCGCCGCGCCAAAAAACGAAAAGTGTGGTTTTAATTTATGGGCCTGTTGCCGCACAGTTTCCATTTCTTTAGCATCGAAAGCTTTCCGGATGGTTTCAATGGTTCCGGGTGTATTGTTAACAAACATTTCGACAATGGAACGTACAAATTCGGGATCATCGGCTTCGAACATTTCGAGCGAATATAATTTGCCTTTTGGTTTTTCAGCACCGTTTTTACACATGTTATCAGCATTTGGACAATCCGAATCACTTTTCAGGTAGCGCGAAAGTTTTATTTTCAAATCGCGCCTGGTGATGGGTTTTTGCAGGTAATCGTCGAATCCGGCATTGGTTACAATGCTCATAATATTATCGTCGTTATGAGCTGTAAGGGCTATAATAACATGTTGCTTACCGCCGGTTTCCTGTTGTTTCCTCACTAAAGCAGCAGCTTCGAGCCCGTTTATTCCCGGCATCTCAATATCCATCAAAATAACACTTGGTTCAATTGCTTCTATGCGGGCCAGTAACTTATCTGCACAATCCATGCACATACACTCATAGCCCATTTGTTTTAAATATTTTGAAAACAGAAGACGATCAGAATCAGAGTCTTCGACTAATAATATCGTGCGGTTAACGATCATCAGGCAGAACTGTTATTTAGTAGGACAAAAGTAACAAGTATTTCAGTATGAAATACATCTGAAGTTAAAAATCTGTGCTTTCGCGTTGTACCAGGGCTTTGGTCGATAGCAACCCGCATGCAGCATCAATATCGAGCCCGCGTGAAGCCCTGATGGTAGTAACAATTCCTTTATCAATTAACCCACGTTGAAATTCGAGCAATCTGGCTTCGTCGGTTGGAGGCAGAGGCACGTTAGGTACCGGGTGAAAACGTATCAGGTTAATCCGGCAACGTGTTCTGTTTAATAACCTTGCAAGTTCTTTCACATGCTTTGGGGTATCGTTTAAACCGCCAAACACAATATACTCTATCGAAATGCGCCTGTATTTTCCCGGATCGGAGCGGTTAATGCTTTCAATCACTTCCTTTATGGGATATACATGCTGAATGGGCATTAAGCGGCGGCGCTCATCGTCGAAAGGAGAATGCAGGCTTACTGCAAGGTTACATTTGCTTTCGCGAAGAAAAATTTCCATGGCAGGCACAATGCCTATGGTCGACACGGTTACTTTACGGCTGCTCAGCTCGAAACCATATTCGGATGTAAGTATTTCCTGGGCTTTCATTACCTGTTCGGCATTATCGAAAGGCTCACCCATTCCCATAAAAACGATGTTTGTAATTAATTCCCTTTCGGGAAGGCTACGCAGCTGGTTAAGGATTTGCCCGGCCGAAAGCTGCGCCTGGAAACCTTGCCGACCCGTGGCACAAAACAGGCAGCCCATTTTACAACCCACCTGCGACGATACACAAAGCGTGTTCCGCTTTTCGTCGGGGATAAAGGCTGTTTCGATAAACTTATGACTGCTTACCGGGAAAAGGTATTTGCGTGTACCATCAGCCGATTCCTGAACCTTTACAGGCGCAACAACCCCAAGGTCGTAATGTTCGGCAAGCAGGGTGCGCACTTTTTTCGAAATATTCGTCATTTCGTCGAACGACTGAATATTTGTTTTGTACAGCCAATTGGCAAGCTGAGTGGCCACAAAACCCGGAAGGTTGAGTTTTTCGGCTACCAATTTCAGATCTGTAAGGGTTTTGCCCAGCAGAAGTTCTTTCGGGGCTAAGATGTCAGAGACCAGCATTGAATTTTAGAAGTAGATTTCGGCTACTATGTTGCTGAACGCGATTCCTTTACCAAGTAAAATCTCCCTGCACTCAACAACCATTTCGGCACTGCCGCAAAGATAATACTTTTGATCCATTGGGAGGTTATTCATTTCCTCGAGGTAACTGGTTACGCGGCCATGATATATACCATCGCCTTCCTGTTGCGAACAGCACCGGATATAGCGCGAGCCAAAATCGGCCATCAGTTTATCACTGAAATAAAATGCATCCAGCGTTCTCGATCCGTGAATAAAAGTTTTATTGCCACCCATGCCTGAACGATACATGCTGTAGAAGGGTGCAATTCCGGTACCGGCTGCAATCCAGTATGCCGGTTCTGTTCCTCCGGCGTACGAGCCAAAAGGAACTGTTATCCAAAGGGTATCCGATGGTTTTAGTTCGGCAAGGCTGGGTGTAAGTTTGCCTCCTGGTTTTATGTTGTAGAGTATGTCGACATGCGGGTCCTTTTCGCCACTGGCAATACTGTACAGCCGCGCATCATCGGTAGGTGCCATGGCCAGGCCAAGCACCTGTCCTGCCCTGAAATCAAAATCACGCTCAAATGACAACAAAAAAACGTTGGGAGATATCTCTATATTCGAAGTTATAGTAACTGATTTGAATTTTACATTCGGTTTTGCTTCAACAGTGCTCATCATAAATGTTTAAGTAATTTTTTCAAATATTAAACGAACAAACCATGAATTGGTTCACTCATACTTTTTGTAATGCAATATTTCTATTCGGACCTATGGCATCCGTGAACAGAAAGATCAGAAATGCTGATTAAGCAAACGCTTCGCTTGTAATAGTTTCCGGTTTAAAACCTTATTTCTTCTGCAGAAAGAATTTCATTAACTTTGTAGAAGCAATCACAATAGCAGGCGTTTCATTAAGCAGCTTAGTTCCTATTAATCAGTTTCAAAGGCCGGCAATACAAATAGCATTACACCATGAAAGCAAAATATACAATCCTGCTGATGTTCGTATTTGTGATATTGTCGTGCATCAGCTGCAAAAAAGAAAACAACGGGAATACAGCAGCCCTGAACCAGGTAGATACGCTTATCATTACACATTCAATTAAAGGATGGGAATTATATAGCTGGCCCGATGATGGTAGCTGGAAATTTTCGCTGATGGTTGGCACAAACAGGATGAAAACGCTCGAAGAAGCTACATCATCTGATACATCAGCCTTGCACCTGATCACGGTTACCGGCGCCGAAAGGCTGAAGATAGTTCTTTCCAGGTTCCCCGAAAATGAATGCATTCAGTGGATCAGCCAGGCCTGGCTTCAGCGTTGCTGGGGAAACAATTACGGAACGCTTCGTTTGCCCGAGCAGTATATGGTAACAGATATTTCAAGGTTTTGCGCTCAGCACAGGCTGTCCATGATCATCACCGAATAACTTAAGCCGGTAAGATATAGGACAGCAATTCCATAAGTACAAGTTTTAACACCATTAATCATACTGTTTTCAAAACATCCTGCATACAGGTATTCCACCTTTTTCTGCAGACACATTGTCCGGAAGTGCTGGTTAATTTTGAAAGCATTTTTTTTGATACGGCCCAAACATTATTTACCTTTGGTAGGAGTAACTAAAACAACTTACGGCCAGGTTTTATTTGTATAACTATGGAAACATTTTTAGCATCACGACTTACGGCAGGCAATAAAGTATTTCCTGCAGAAATTATTATCGACGATCATGGTGTAACCTTAAAAATTCCGGGTCTTTTCAGCGGCAACGAAACAACAGTGCCCTATACCCGGATTTCGTCAGTCGATATCACCTGCCCGTTTATCGGTTATTCATCCATAGTGATCAGCACTACAGGCGAAGGAAATATCAGGGCGCATGGATTTAGAAAAAACCAGGTGGTCCGCATGAAAAGCCTGATCCTGGGAAAAATAAATGAGAAGCCCACAAATCGGTAAGCGGAATCAGAATCAGGTTTACCCTGTTCTGTAGACATTTATTTTATCCAAAATGCCTCGGATTATTGCACGCTGGGCTGTTGATCAACGCAAGCCGGCAAAAAAAGAAGTCTGCAAAGTGTTAATTTACAGACTTCTTAAATTTGTGGAGCTGCCGGGAGTCGAACCCGGGTCCAAACAAGCAGCAAAACCGCTTTCTACATGCTTAGCTTTCAGTTAATTGTCGGGAAAGTGCCGGCAAAAAGCCACCCAACACTCACCTTATTCCCTTTAATTTTCGAGCTGCCGTCAGGACTCCGGCAACCTTATCCTTCCTTTTTCGATGCCCTTGAGCGAGACGCCGGATGGTGAGGCTTCCCGGAGGACAATTAGCAGGTTAATACTCGTGATTAAGCGGCTAATGCGTAATCGTAATTGTTGCCATTTAATTGGCGCGAGCATTTGGTTTTTACGGGCCATCCACTCAAAGTCCCGGCATGCTTACAATCCCACTGTCCTTGCTGTCAAAACCGGTCAGCCCCTGATTGTGTATTTAGGGGTGCAAAGATAATGCCAATTTCAATTGGTTGCGAAGCTTCAATTAAAAATAGAAATCATGAGGATGTAAAGCCGAAAAACAGCACTGGAAGATGATGCATTTCAAATGATGCAACTGCATGCTTACTTATTTCTATATCTTTTTGGGGATATTCGACAGAAGTTCAAAATCGATAGTCATCCCGAAAAAGACATTTGCCTTCCACTCCTTCACAGTTGGTATACTCATACCAGGCGGCAGCGCATCGCCTTCATTGAAACCACTTTGCAGCTGCTGGTACTCGGCAACGTTGAGTCCCAACATAAAATGGAAAAAATCGAATGCCTTAAAGCTGGGCGACACATAGAAATTTTTAAACAGGTTAGTACCTCCAAATCCAAAAAAGATGCCGGCATCGTAAGTATATTTACCCTCGGGCTTCGATAAATCGTAGAGCGAAAGGCTCACCCCGGTGATATAATCAAACTCAAAACTTCCGGAGTTTTTGTTGGTAATTACATAAGTGGCGGTTGAAGATGCACTTTGCGGAGCCAGTTGGTAATCGGGGGTACGATAATTTTTTAAACCAACGCCCTGCACGAAGCGGACTTTCTTTTTCTTGTTCTGTGCAGCTGTACGTTGCGCCACAAGTTCATTATACTGGCCTTCAATAATTTTCAGCCGTTCATTTACCTTTACAAATTCAAGTTCCTTCGCATTCAGGGTTCGCGACAGCGAGTCGACAATGCGCAGCGAATTGCTTTTATCGCGGTAATAAGTGTTCAGTTCGCTTGTCTTTTCCTGGATGATGCGGTCTTTTTCTTTGATGGATTCCTGCAGGTAAGCAATTTCTCTGTCTTTTGCTTCCACCTTTGTGGTATTTACATCGAGCTTACCTTCCAGTTTTGCTTCATTCAGCGAAGCGATGGATTGTGCTTCACGCAGTTTAATGCTGCAATCAGAAAGCTTATATTCCTGTTCGCGAATAAGCTGTAACTTTTGTTCGAGGGTAGTGCTGATGGTTAGCATTTCCTGCTTTACGGTAAGCAATTCCTGTTTTAAACGAAGCCGCTGCTGCTGGAGCGTATCCGTTTTTACTGCCGAAACAGCCAGGTCGGCCTGCAGCTTTATGATTACTGTCTTTAATGAATCTATTTCTCGCGACTGGGCAAGATTCAGGCTCTTGTACCTGCCGACCAACTGGTTAATGCTGTCGATCTGCGAATAAAGCTCAAGATTTGTCTGCATCAACCTGGCAGCATAAATACTGTCGGTTTTGTCGTCGGTTTGCTGGGCCGATACCTGAAGCGACATCATGAGGATTAAACCCGGAAGTAATCCCCGCAGAAATATTTTTGTAAAACCTGGCATGCCTGCTATCAAAATTTATACTTTATAAAATACATGCGAAAGTACCTTTTTATTGTGTAAACACCTTCCAAAAATCACTTTTTAAACATTTTTATAACTTCCGGCCGCAAACACAATCAGGTTTAATAACTGGTATTCAGTATTTTGACAACACATTTGTATTATTGCTGCTTTTACGCCTGTGTCAACATTTTTTTACTCCGAAAATTTTAAAAGTTTTAGTGGCTGTTACTCCGGCTGTAAAACCAGGCGTTTCAAACGCATCGGGCAACAGTTTCACGATCGCAGCAGTCAGCATATTTACACTAACTTTGCAGGCAATTGATAACAATGCGTTACTTTTAACTGTTATTAAACTTATTTTTATCCCGGCATTATAGCCCACAGCATCATACTACAAAAACCAATGATAGAATTTGACCGTTTTACGCTTGAAAATGGGTTGCGTGTAATTGTGCATCACGATGCAAGCACGCCCATAGTTGCCATGAATATAATTTACAATGTTGGTTCGCGCGATGAGCATCCCGACCGCACAGGATTTGCCCATTTATTCGAGCACCTGATGTTTGGCGGATCAAAAAATATACCGCGTTACGACGAGCCCCTCGAAAGAGTTGGAGGCGAGAACAATGCTTTTACCAATAACGATTTCACCAATTATTACCTCACGGTCCCGGGGCATAATCTCGAAACGGCCTTCTGGCTGGAATCGGACCGGATGCTCGACCTGGCTTTTTCGACCAAAAGCTTTGATGTTCAACGCAATGTGGTGGTTGAGGAATTCAGGCAAAATTACCTGAACCAGCCTTACGGCGACGCCTGGCTTTTGCTCAGGCCGCTGGCATATAAAGTACATCCCTACCAATGGGCAACTATTGGTAAGGACCCGGCGCATATTGAACAAGCGGGTATGCACGAAGTAAAGGAGTTCTACAAACAATATTACAATCCCTGCAATGCCATACTGGTTATTGCCGGTAATGTTACCACTGACCACATCAGGCAACTGTCTGAAAAATGGTTTGGCCCCATAACAAACGGGAGCAATTACAACAGAAACCTGCCTGTTGAACCCGCACAGACCGAAGCCCGCTCACTCACCGTGCATCGCGATGTACCTTACGATGCCATTTACAAAGCCTGGCATATGGGTGGCCGATCCGAACAGAGCTTTTATGCCTCCGACCTGGTTTCCGACATTTTGTCGGCGGGGCAGTCGGGCAGGCTGAACCAGCAACTTGTAAAGAACCTGCGTTTGTTCAGCGACATCAGTGCTTTTATTTCGGGCGATATCGATGCCGGGCTGTTTGTTATTACCGGGAAACTAATGAAAGGTGTTTCGCTGGAAGATGCCGAAAAAGCCTTACAACACGAAATTGATAATATCTGCCGGCAGGGAGTTGAAGAAAGTGAACTGCAAAAAGTGAAAAACCGGGTTGAAGCCATTATTGAATTCAGCGAAATGAGGGTTCTCGATAAGGCCATGAACCTGGCTTATTACGAGCTGCTGGGCGATGCCAACCTGGCTAACAGCCTTATTGACCGATACTCAGAGGTTACCGTGAACGAAATATTGGCGGCCGCCAGGCAGATTTTCAGACCCGAAAACTGTTCAACGCTGCATTATGTTGCAAAAAACTGATCAACCCGGCAAGCAAATGCCACAAGCAAGGCCAGCATTTTAATGCGTTCAGGTTTAAAAATTTCAAAGAAAAAAAAGCTCATCCAATCATATTTCATTACCCATGACTACCAGGCTCAACCGAAAAATACAACCCGCCATACAACCACCCGGGAAAGTCAGTTTCCCGAAACCCGAAATTTATCAGCTCACCAACGGGATAAAAGTTTACCAGTTTAATACCGGAACGCAGGATGTTATTTCTGTTGAACTGGTATTTACTGCAGGAAGCTGGTTCCAGCAAAAGCCTTTTACAGCTATGGCCACGAACCTGATGCTCCGCGAAGGCACCCAAAACTACAGTGCACAGAAATTATCCGAATCACTCGATTATTACGGGGCACATTTCGAAAACACCACCGAACGCGATAATGCCTATGTTAACCTGTATTCGCTCAACAAGCACCTGGGTAACACGCTCCCTTTGCTGAGCGAAATTGTGAAGAATCCCATCTTTCCGGAACAGGAATTCAGGATTGTTGCCGGCAAACAGCTACAACAACTTGAGGTAAACCGGCAGAAAGTAAATTTCCTGGCTCGTACGCATTTTAATTCCATCATTTTCGGCAACACGCACCCTTACGGGATGTACCTGCAACCCAACGATATCGGTAACATTACCACCAACGACCTGGGTAATTTTCACAAACAGCGTTACCACTCAAACAATTGCTTTATAATTGCGGCAGGTCGGATCAGGCCCGGACTGAAAAACGAGTTGGAAGCACATTTTGGTGGCGACGACTGGTCAGGAAATGCCGGCTTACGCAAACAGCAGAAGCCATCAGGTTCGGCTGAAATGAACCATTTCATTCCCAAGGAAGGTGCCATTCAGTCGGCCATACGTATGGGCCGGCTTATGTTCAGCAGCAGCCATCCCGATTTTGCAGGTGTTAAAGTGTTGAACGCCATCCTGGGCGGATATTTCGGATCACGGCTCATGAATAACCTGAGGGAAGATAAAGGTTATACGTATGGAATTGGTTCATCGGTAGTACCTTTGCAGGATGGAGGGTATTTCGTGATATCAGGCGAAGTGGGTGCTGATGTTACAAAAGATGCGCTTTCCGAAATAAAAAAAGAACTCATCCGTTTATGTAATGAGCCTGTGAATGAAAGTGAGTTGTCGCTGGTGCGAAGTTACATGACCGGCGAAATGCTCAGGGCTGTTGATGGACCTTTTGCACAGGCCGACCTGTACCGCGAACTGATCGAAAACAATCTCGGAATAATTCACTTTGAAGAGATGATGGATACCATTCAGCATATTACGGCACAGCAACTTCAGGACCTGGCCATCAGGTATTTAGATCCCGAAAAGTTACATACGCTGGTGGTGGGTCCCGAGCAGTTTTAATCATCACTTTATATTCTGCCTTAACAACTGTAAAACATGAAACCTGGTATTAATCTGCGTCTTTTTATAGCATGGCTGATCATGACCATGACCATATCATACGCCAATGCCACAGTTTCGGGATGTTTGAATTACGGCGTTAAAAATACTGTTCCTGAAAGCGAATCAATGGCCGGCCTGCCTCAGGACATGGAGAAAAGTGCGCCACCCGCCCCGGCAAAAATGGCTCCTGCAGCTATTGGGCTCACGGTAACCAATTTTGATCTAAGGATAGCGCAGCTAAAATGGACCACCACAAGCCCGGGAATACCCGGAACCTATCATATTGAACGCAGGGCAGGAACCGGGATTTATATCGAAC
>CAYNVK010000076.1:0-10929 GCA_964400395.1 uncultured Lentimicrobiaceae bacterium
AATTCTATGAAGAATAAATTGCTTGCAATTAAACTGTTTTTTCTATCCATCATCGGGCTGGCTATGTTTTCGTGTGTGCCCTTATCCAAAACCAAGTATTTACAGGATAAAGAGGGCGTGGCCCCGGTTACTGAATTTCAGAATGTTAAACCCGATTACCAGATTAAACCCGGCGATTACCTGTATGTGCGGGTTATGACACTCGACCAGAAAAGCAACGAGGTTTTTGCTACCATAGCTGGATCTGCTGCCGGTAATTCGTACATGAGCATCACGGATCAAAACCTGTACCTTACCAGCTACCTGGTTAACGACTCAGGATATATTAATTTCCCTTTGCTGGGTAAAATTTATGCCAATGGCAAAACCATCAGCCAAATGGAAGCAAACCTGAACAGTTCAGTTTCGGATATGCTTCGCGAGGCCAGCGTGGTTGTTAAGCTGGTGATGTATAATGTTTCAATACTCGGCGAAGTTAAAAATCCGGGCAAGTATGCCATTTACAATAACAGGGTGAATATTTTCGAAGCATTAGCTATGGCTAACGATCTCACCACTTTTGCCAACCGAAGCAAAGTGCAGATTATCAGGAACCAGGGCAGCAAAAACAACATTGTTACTGTCGATCTGCAAAGCAAGGATATACTCACATCACCCTACTATTACCTTCAGCCCAATGATATCGTGTATATCGAACCACTGAAAAACAAATCCTTTGCCTTCGAAACTTTCCCGTATGCCCTCCTCCTGGGTGGAATCAGCACATTATTCATAGTCGCAACATATTTTAAATAATGGACAACAAATTTCCAAACTATACTGAAATACAACAGGAGCAGTCAGTCGACATCAAGGCCCTGTATTTTAAATTTTTAGGCTACTGGTACCTGTTTTTTATAACCATTGTGCTGGTAATGCTTATTGCCTTTTTGTTCAATAAATACACCAAGCCGGTGTATAAAGTAAAATCGACGGTGTTGATCACCGAAGAAAAAGGGGGATTGAGTGATGCCCAGTCGCTGCTGGGATTTGGCAATATAACAAATACGCAGAAGTTGCAGAACCAGATCGGGATTCTTAAATCGCGCTCGCTGGTTTCGCGCACCGTAAAATCGCTCAACCTGAACTATTCCTGTTTCCTCGAAGACAATTTCCTTACCTCGGAGGTGTACAACGAATCACCGTTTTCAATTGCAATTGATACCTCGCAGTTGCAGCCGGTTGGAAGCCTTAAGTTTTATGTTACCATAACCTCGCCCGACGAATACCGCCTGGAAGCCGAAGGACAGGATCTGGCCATGTACGATTACAGAACGTATAAAGAAGGCGACAAAAAACTGGCATCGGTTAAATACGACAAAAAACACCGTTTTGGCGAAAAGGTTACTACCAGCGATTTCAGTTTCCAAATCGATAAAACCGCCAGGTTCGATGCTAAAACATCGTTAAACCAGCGTTATTATTTTGTATTTAACTCGCTCAATTCACTTATTTCAGAGTTTTCGGGATATGAAATTGAACCCATTAACAAGGAGGCATCCATTGTTGAAATATCGTTAAAAGGAAACAACCCGCAAAAAGCAGTCGATTTCCTGAACCAGCTTACCCGCGAATACATCAGGCAGGGCCTCGAAAAGAAAAACCAGATCGCTATCAATACCATACTTTTTATCGACGGGCAATTGATGGAGATCCGCGATTCGCTCAATACCAACGAAAACGTATTGCAGAACTTCCGCACCAGCAACCAGATCATGAACCTGGATGCGCAGTCGCAGCAGGTTTATACCAGCATAACCGAACTTGAAAAGGAAAAAGCCGTATTGCTGGTGAAAGCCAAATATTACAGCAACCTCAAAGATTATATCCAGAAAAATAAGGACGACATCAATGGGGTTGTGGTTCCATCGGCCATGGGGATTGACGACCCGGTGATGACACAGATCCTTACCCAGTTGCAGGAATTATATGCCGAAAAATCGGAGCGCCTGCTCGGATCAAAACCCAATAACCCGATGGTATTGCAGATTGACCAGAAAATTGTGAATACCAAGAAAGCGCTTACCGAAAGCATCAATAATATTGTTAAAACATCGGATATCAGCATTAAGGATATTGAGGCCCGCATTCAGGAACTCTCAGGCTTTTTCCGCAACCTGCCCGCCACCCAAAGACAGCTGCTGGGCATTGAGCGTAAATACAAGCTCAACGATGCCATTTATACCTACCTGTTGCAGAAACGTTCGGAAGCAGCCATAACAAAGGCCAGCAATACACCCGATAACGAGGTGGTTGATGTAGCCGATCCGGTTGTACAGGAACAGGTTTTCCCGAAAACAAGTCTCAATTACACCATTGCCTTCCTGCTGGGGCTCATTATACCCTTGTTATACATCCTGGGCAAAGATTACCTGAATGATAAGGTGGTGAATAAAAACGATATTGAAAAACATACCACTTTGCCGGTGATAGGCCACGTACTTCATAATAAACACGACAGTAATATAGTAGCCTATACTTCGCCCAAGTCGGCAATTTCGGAATCCTTCAGGGCATTACGTACCAACCTGCAGTATATGACGCAGGGCAAGGAAAAGTTCACCATATTGATTACCAGTACCAGCGTAAGCGAGGGAAAAACCTTTACTTCGATGAACCTGGCCTGTATTTATGCTCAGTTTAACCGTAAAACGCTGCTGATGGGATACGACCTGCGTAAACCAAAAATTTACCAGGATTTCGGCCTGAAAAACACGGTTGGTATTACTTCGTACCTGATTGGCAAAAGTAGCCTTGAGGAGATCATACAGAAATCGCCGGTGCCAAACCTCGATATTATTTCTGCAGGCCCTGTGCCACCCAACCCGGCCGAACTTATTGCTTCGCCCATGAATGTGAAGATGCTGGCCCAGCTGCAGGAAATATATGATTACATTATTATTGATACGCCGCCGGTGGGTATTGTTACCGATGCGTTCCTGCTCATTCCGTATACCGATGTTAACATTTTGCTGGTGCGCCAGAATCTGACCAACAAAAAAGTATTCGAATCCATTGCCGGCGACTTCGAAAAACGGAATGTACCCAACACCACCGTGCTGGTTAACGATGTGAAACCCGACAGGTCAGGTGCCGGTTATGGTTATGGCTATGGCTATGGTTACGGTTATGGCTATGGTTACGGCTACGGACATGGTTATGGCTACGGCTATTATTCTGACGACGCCAAAAAAGATGAAGATGCATCCTTGTTCAAAAAACTATTCAGCCGCTCGTAACCTGCACTAACCACCAGAGGTTAAAATCCTGTTTGGCTTGTAAATGAGTTTTGCGCAACAGGCTTACATTAAAAAAGGGACAACTTAACGATGTCCCTTTTTTATTTTCAGAAGATGATTCGGGTTATTTGAAAGCTTTTTCGAGCAGTCCATCACCGCTCAGCTTCAACCTGTCGAAATAGGAGGGCACTTCCTTGCCCATGAGTTTATCAACATACATTTTAGCCAGGTACTGACTGAGCATAAACCCTTGTCCACGGAATCCGACAAACAAGCCCAGATCGGGATCAAGGATCATCCGTGGCTCCACATAATAACCTGCCCACACCGCCTGGAAGCCTACCGACGAAAGCTGGGGAAGCCAGTCAATAAACACCTCTGAAACAATTTCGAGAAATTCCTTGGAGTTTATTTTCAGGTTTTTATCAGTTTCCATGGGTTCAACCTGTGGCGAAGCACAACCAATAATCTGGCCGGTTTCGCCCAGTTGCTGGCCATACACTGCGGTAAAACCTTTATACTTGCGGCGGTCGATCAGCATGTCGAGCGGCTGGCCATTGATACCCAAATTCGGCAGCCGGCGTGTTATAAATGCCTGGTGTTTCACCGGGTACAAACCGGTTTCTATGCCCATCTGTTTTGCAAATTTTTCGGTTTCGGGTCCCAGTGAATTTACAAAATGTGGCGTATGGAATTCGATATATTGTTTTTCGTGATCCCTGGCAAGTACGATATATTTTCCGTTTTCTTTACGAACATCAACCAGCTGGCAATCCTCATAAATTTTACCGCCTTTCTCAACGCCAATCCGGCGAATGAGGTCGATAACCCGGCCCGGCGTAGCCTGCCAGCAATCGCGGGTGATAAGTGCGGCCTGGTAATGTTTTCCCAACTTTGGATTTATGTTAGGTGATATTTCGCGGCCATAATCTTTGGGATCAACCATATAGGCGTCCGACCACGAGCGCGAATCTTCCAAAGCCTGGTAAGTTGCATCGTCGTGAGCAAAATTTACATACCGTGTCGAAAGGAAATTGATATCCCTGATTTTTTGCAGGTCCTTGAAAATTTCAAGATTATGCCTTGCAATATCTGCAATCTCAGGCAAGCTGAATGCAGGCCTGCCCCCGGCAATATTACGCCAGGATGCGCCTCGGCCAAAATTTATCATACTTGGCTTAAGCCCGGCTTCGGCCATATAACGGAACAAGGAACTTCCGCCCATGCCGCCCCCGGCTATCAAGGCCTGAACTTCGATAATGCGGGTTTTGTTGTTGCTGATAATAATATTTTCGCGTACATTTTTCGGGAAAAGCTCGCCCATGGCCAGCTGGTTGCTAAGCGGACCGCGTGGCGTGGCATCGCCCACTATGCTTATTCCCTTGTTGCGAAGCACCTGTTTTAGCCTGCGGATACAACGTTTGCCACGGCAGGCGCCCATACCTAAACGGGTGGTGTGTTTAATTTCATCAACTGAAATAAATTTCCGTTCGCCAATGGTGTTTACAATTTCTCCCAGGGTAACGTCGTCGCAATGGCACACATACATTTCGTGCTCGCGGGTGTACGAAGTGGGTTCCATAACCACGGGCTCCGGGTAATTTTTCTTTATAATGAAACCGCGTACCTTGAGCAATTCTTCGCCATGGATATCCAGTGATTTTACGCGGGCAATGTTTGTTTTGTTGGGTTTAGTAAGAATTTTTTCGATGATGCCGTTACCCAGTTTTTTGCCCTGGTTGTCAACCAGATAAACTTCCTGTTTTTCATCAGCAAAGTACTCAATGGGTAGGAAAAGCCAGTCCTTTTTAGGTGCATACCCGAAAATGGCAAGCCCCGGGCACTGGTAAACACAATCCATGCAACCGATACATTTCCCGAAATCAATTTGCGGTACTGTGCTGGTTGATGTTTTGGTGATGGCTCCGTGAGGGCAGGCAAACTCGCAGGGATTACAGGCAAAACCGTACAGGCAGTCAATTTGTACAAAAGGTTTTTCGCCGAAGCGTTCTTTGGAAGGTTTAAAAGGTTCCTGTATAACCCGTTGCGGGTGCTGCTGCGAATCGATGTATTCTTTCGAAATATTGAGGTACTTGTCGTAATCCACGTTTTCGCCCATGTCCTGCAGTATTTCGTAGGCCACCTGGTTGCCACGCAGTACGGCGCTGGTGCCTTCGCCGATGCGGATTGAATCGCCGGCGCCATAACAGTTGCGCCCGAAAATCTCGTTGCCTTTTATAATCAGCTGATCGTCGGCAACCAGCCCGGTACAGATGTTTATGACATCGATATCCGAAATGATTTTTTCGGTTCCGGCAACGGGTTCAAAATTTTTGCATTCGGCTACCACGGCGCCAACAATACCGGTGTTATCATCATTTGGAAGCGCTTTGAGCAGGATATGCGAAGTTAAAATCGGGATGCCCAGCCTGCGTACCCGGTTGGCCTGTACCGGGAAACCTCCTTCGTGGCCCTGTGCCTCTATAATGGCTTTTACTTCGGCTCCGGCCTGCATCAATTGGTACGAGGTGAGGTAACCAATATTTCCGGCTCCTACGGTGAGCACACGTTTGCCAAGCAGGGTAAGCTCGTTGTTCATCATCTTTTGAACCACAGCCGCTGTGTAAACACCTGGCAGGTCGTCGTTTTCAAAAGTTGGCATAAAAGGTACTGCCCCGGTTGCTACAACCAGGTACTCGGCATCCACATAATAAATTACGTCGGTGAGTATGTTTTTTACCGCAATGCGTTTGCCTTCGAGCAAATCCCAAACGGTACTGTTCAGGAATATACCTTCGTGGCTATCGCCGGCCAGTGTTTTGGCGATATCAAATCCACGCATGCCACCGAATTTCTTTTCTTTTTCGAAAAAGAAAAACTGGTGCGTTTGCATCAGGAACTGGCCTCCTATTTTATCGTTGTTGTCAATAACAATATTATCAACACCCTGTTTCAGCAGCTCCTCGCGGCAAGCCAACCCGGCAGGACCGGCACCAATAATAGCCACGGTGGTTTTAAATACGTCAACCGGTTTATCAGCATTTACAGCTCGTACCTCAGGCGAATAGTCATGTGGAATTTCGTGTACTTCTTTCACGTGATCCACTTTGGTGATACAAATACGGCGGATCTGCCCGTCGACAAGCATTTCGCATGCGCCACACTTGCCAATTCCGCACTCGAGGCTGCGCTCGCGGTTCGATAAGCTGTGGCTGTGAACCGGAAAACCGGCCTGGTGTAATGCGGCTGCAATGGTGAAACCTTTTTCGCCGGTTACGGTAGTTCCTTCAAACTGAAAGCTAATCTTTTCGGTTACAGGGACTTCAAGAATGGGGTGCTCAGTAATTTTATTCATTTTAATAAGGAACAAAAAGAAAGAAAAGTTTGCCTTTTTAAGTGATTTGCGGAGCAAAAGTATGTTTTTTATTTACCTGCAATTCAGCCTCAGGTAATTTAGAAAGAGTTTATATTGCAAGCCCCAAAACCCTCAATGCAAACTTCTGCCGCAGTGATTTCTAATTGTCCGAATCATTATCTTTGGATCGGATTCAGGAAGGCGGTTGAAAAAACCAGTATTAAATACAGTTTTGTAAATCAGTCTGAAACTTTCTTTTTAAAACCATTGTACAATGCAAACCTGTTATAATAACCTGCTGATGATTTATTATTCAGGAACCGGTAATGCAAAACGGGTTTCGGAATGGATAGCAGGGGAGGCCTTACAAAGGGGAATGCGAATACACATCTGCTCGTTTCGCGACTTCCGGCATGAGGATGTAAGTGATTTTGAAGGACAAACGCTGATCGGTTTCTTTTCAGCCACACATGGATTCAATATGCCCCACTCCATGCTGAAATTTCTTTTTCGCTTCAAATCATTACAGGGGGCGGATGTTTTTATAGGCAATACGCGTGCCGGAATGAAAATGGGTAAGATTTTTTTACCCGGATTAAGCGGCATTGCCATGTATTTCCCGGCTTTAATCATGCTGCTGAAAGGCTATAAGCTGAAAGCCATGTACCCGGTCGACCTGCCTTCGAACTGGATTTCGCTGCATCCCGGCCTGCGCCGGAAAGTTATTGACTCAATGGTTACGCATTACGAACGACTCACAAAACAGTTCGCGGCCAGGGTGCTTACCGGGCAAAAAGTATTTTTAAAATCGTTTGTTTTGCTGCCGCTCGATATATTGGTTGCGCCGCTGGCTGTGGGTTATTATTTTATCGGAAGGTATCTGCTGGCCAAAACTTTTGTTGCCAACTACAACTGTAATAACTGCGGGCTGTGTATGGAACAATGCCCCACGCATTCCATCATACTTTCGGGTAACCGCCCGTATTGGAAATTTACCTGCGAAAGCTGTATGCGGTGCATGAATTATTGTCCGAAGCGGGCCATTGAAACCGTGCATTCCCTCATTTTTATATTGCTTTTTCTGATCATCGCGATAGTAAATCCATTTCTTTCGGAGCAGGTTACCCAAATAGTTGCCAGGTGGATGGGGCAGTCGCATTTGGCTTACGAATCGTTTTACTTTGTGCTGCAATGGTCGGTGGCGCTGTTGATTTTTTACCTCGGGTATAAACTGCTGCACTGGCTCATGCGTGTAACATGGATAAACAAAATCCTTACGTATGCCTCGCTTACCAGCTGGAAATTCTGGCGGAGGTACAAAATGCCTGCGCCGGCGCACCCGAAAGGTGGCTGACGCAGGCATTCCTGCTTTTTAAAAACCGGCAGCTTTACCTTTGCTGCAATTTGAAAATCACAGGCATGGTAAACAACACCCGTACCGATCGGCCGTTTTGTTTCCCGGCATGCCATTGAGGCATCATTTTAATTACCCGCTCGGCTTCTTCGTCGCAGCCCCCGCCAATGCCTCGCAGCACTTTTACATCGGTAATATTACCTTTTGTATCCACTACAAACTGTACATAAACGGTTCCCTGTATATCCGTTTCGAGCGCCTGCTGCGGATAATTGATATGGTCATTCAGGAATTTCTGCCGTTCCGAATCGCCACCAGGAAATTTCGGCATCTCTTCAGCTATTATTATAGGAGGTTCCTCGGTTTTTACATCCAGCACATCGATCTCTGGTTTAACATCTACAGGCTGCTCATCCACTGGTTCGTAACCAGTGTTTCCTTTATTGTTTAGATCTTCCATAGGCACCCATTCGCTCTCGGGTACTTCGCCGGCAACCACAACAGGCTGAGTAAATACAAGGCGTTTCTGTATATCATTAACGGGTGGCGGCGGAGGCGGTGCTACAGGTGGCTCGGGGTGTGTAACAGGAGGCAAATCGATAATTACTCCTCCATCCGGAATATAGTGCACATTGTACACACTCCGGTAGCTTAAAGCCAGCGGGTAGGCCAGTCCGGCAATCATGATAGCTGATGCCAGGAATAAGGCTTTGGTAAGCTGGCGGTGATACATTTTGCGAAGAATGTATGCTCCATAACTTTTGTTCCGGTGCTCAAAAACGAGTTCGTCCATTTGAGCGGTTTCAGTAGCTTTCGTTTTCATGGTGATTGATGTTAAAGGTTAATGGTATAAATTGAAACTGGTGAAATAACGGGACTAAGCACTTCAACTAAAAATGGCAGGCTGGTTATGGAACTTTTTAAGCGGTATATTTTTGAAATCGTGTATCGTTGTATTTTGCTTCCGGCTTTTGAATACCAGATGCATACAGGTTGACATTTCCACAAAGAATCTCTTATTATTTTAGCAGGCGTTGCAAGTGAAATTTAAAATATTGTGGATTTGAAACTCATAGAACATACACCACCATTGCATTTCCGAAAAACTTATCTTTGTAAAAACTTATACCTCGTGACACTTCGCTTTTTCAGGAAAGATGATATGAAGGAATTGAATTCGATGACCGACGAACAGTTGGTAACGAGGTATATGGAAACGAACAGCAGCGAGATTATCGGCATACTTTATGAGCGTTATACCCACTTGTTGTTTACGGTTAGCTATAAATACCTGGGCAACGAAGCCGATGCCGAAGATGTGGTAATGCTGGTTTTCGAAAAACTATTCAGCTTGCTGAAGAAATCAGAAATCAATAATTTTAAAAGCTGGATTTATACCATTACCCGTAACGAATGCCTGATGCAGCTCAGGCACCGGAAAACCGATGAGCGTGCAAAAGAGGAAAGCCTGAAAAAACTGGATACCGAAATTATGGAATCCCGCGAACCTGATCATCTTATAGGTGGCCGCGATGGCGAATACCGCATCCGTTATCTCGAAATGGCTATTAATCAGCTTAGTGCGGAACAAAAGCAATGCGTACAATTATTTTATCTGTCAGAGAAATCGTACCGGGAGGTCGAACAGTTAACAGGATATACTTACAACGAAGTAAAAAGTCATATTCAGAACGGAAAACGCAATCTGAAACTTATGATGGAAAGGATGGATCGCTATGAATGATATGATGAAACAGTCATCGGCCCTTTTCACACATTCGGGATGCCTCTCTTCCGAAGCACTGATGCAGTTTGTTGCTGGATCTTTGCCTGCTGCTGACCAGCAAAAGGCAGATAATCACATTCAATCGTGCCCGCTTTGTGCCGATGCTGCCGACGGGCTCAGGTTGTGGCTGCAGGATAACGCTGCTCAACAATCAGCTTCGGCAGCGTTGTTTTCTGACAGGATCAAGACATTAAATTCCAACATACAACAGCGGGTACAAGCCCATAAACGGGAAGAGAAATCCAATTCCAAAGGTGTCATTCAAAAGCCGCTTACCTGGCTGGCTGCAGCGGCTTCGATACTGCTATTTATTACAGCTGGTTATATATTATGGATGCAGCAAATGGATGATAAAGCCATGATAGCACAACAGCAGCGCGAAAACATACCGAATACAGTTACTGCTTATGGCGAAATGCCTTCACCCCCGCCTGCACAGGTTATTCTCACTGTAAAATATACCGGTAAAAAAGGGGCTCATCTTCCGCCTGTTGTTTCAATTGATCATGATGCACCTTCGGCAACCGTTGCTGCAGGGGTAAATATTACTAAAGGTTCAAGCCCGGTGGAGGAGCCCGAATATGCCGAAACCAAACCCGGCCCCGAATCGGAATTGTACCGCGAAGAGTATGGCAAGCACAGATCAGTTCGCAACACGGCGGTAAAAAACACCGGCGGAGCTACCCGACAACCTGATGCTGATGAAGAAGCCAATGCCGTTTTTATGAATGTACGTGAAATGCCTTCGTTTCCGGGCGGAGATGCGGCCCGCAAAAAATACCTGGCCCGCAACCTGCGATATCCTAACCAGGCAGCCGAAGATGGCATACAGGGAACGGTTTATGTTAGTTTTGTTGTGAAAACCAACGGCAGCCTTTCGGATATTAAAATCATAAAAGGCATTGGTGGTGGCTGCGACCAGGAGGCCTTACGCGTGGTTAAAAGAATGCCTGCCTGGAATCCCGGCTACCAAAACGGGCGAAAAGTAGCAGTATTGTTCAATATGCCGGTTTATTTCAGGCTGCAATAAGTGGAAACCTGCTTTTCCGAAGTTGGTAATTTGGGCAAATCCACCTGCATGGCTATAGTCTTTCGTCGAGTAATTGCGGGTTTTTTACAATCTTTTTAAGGTAGCGAAAGAGCAATCCGCCGTGCG
>CAYNVK010000077.1:0-10892 GCA_964400395.1 uncultured Lentimicrobiaceae bacterium
GCAAACTGCTGCTCATATCGTTTCTGTTTTTTATTATTAATGTAAATACCGCCTCATCGCAGGGATGGGGATTTACATTTCAGCTTTCACAATCAGGGCCCTGCGGTGCCAGTATCCCCGGCTTACCTACCTTTACGATTCCCAATGCCATCCCTACGCAAGGACAGTGCGAAGCGCTGCGCCAAAACATTCTGTCAGTCAAATTCAGTGCACCTCAGTACGATAACCGGGGCAAATACATAGGCGATTGCTCGGTATTTTATACCTGCACGCCCTGTACAGGTTCCGATATAGTGGTTACAGGGCAATCGGGTCCTGGTGAAGTTTCGTTGGAAGGTCAGTACCTGGGCAAACCCTTGTACAGCCCCCACGAGAGTTCAGCCTTCGACGACTGGGCCAAAGAATACAGGCAGCAGCTGGAATCATACGGAATTACATCCATATTAGGCAATTCGCTTACGGCGCCAAAAATTCCACTCACAGGCAACAAGGATTTTGATGACTTTTATGCTGGCCAAACGGCAAATTTTAATCCTACAACTCCTGCATCGTCAAAGCCGGCTTCGCAGGATGCCAACGTAGTGCATTTGAGTGAAAATGCTGGCACGGTACAATTGCTTACCAGCCAGGCCGAGCAAGCCAAACGCGACAAATGGTACGAGGAAAAAGGCTTTGATAACCTGGCCCCGATAGGAGCTGCTACCGGGATTGAGGCAAACGCGCCTGCAGAAAAAGACTTCAAAGAAAATTCGCTGCGCTTTGCTATGGAAAATCTTCCGGTTGTGGGAACCGTGGCCAAGGGCATGCTGAACATTGTGGATGTGGTACTTGGCGAAGACGGATTGCCAAAAGCAGCACAACAGGCTGTCCATATGGATTACCAGGGAGGCGTTGAAACCGCAGAAGCCATGCAGACGGGAGTGCGAAAAGAAACTGCCAATATAATGATTGAAACCATCAAGAACAGTTTTGTTGATCCCATAAAAAACGGGATCAGCAGTGGCGTAATTTCAATTTTTAAAGTCGGGGAGAAAGGTGAGAAAGCAGTGGGAATTGTTACCGGTGGTATTGAAATGGCCCAGGACTGGAAAGAAAAAAACAAATAGCATATTATCCTGATTTACCGGGTTGAAACACACAATAAATTAAAGTCGTGAACTAAAATGATTTCGAAACTAGTCCTGAAAAACCTGGTACCTGTATGCGGAAAATCGCTGGTATACGGTTTTCTGTTTTTGCTGCCGATATTTGCATCTGGCCAGGCGAAACCTGTTGATTCATTGCGTTTTGAAGTGCTTATGAGCAAGTCTATGCTCAGCGACATACATTTTAATGATTCATTTATTCCGTCCTTCGACATCACCACCAACAAATTTGTGCTGCTGAGTACGCCAAGCCAGTTTTACCTGTTGGGCTGGGGCGGGCTCAAAACATTTGCCAACAAATCGAGCGGGGCCATCAGTGCCTTTGCTTACACTTCGGATCATTTCCTGATGACCATTCGCAGGAACGAACTTTGCTATTTTGATTCGCTGGGAAACCTACAGAAGTTGCATACATTACCCACCGAAGGCATGGGCATAAGCCCGGGAAAAAATGTAATGTATGTGTACGATCGTAAATCAACCTCCGCCAAATATTCGCTTTATGTAATTGCCAAAGGGGGCAAATACCAGAAATTATTCCAGGTGCCTTCGCCGGTTCAGTGTGCCGTTGAAACAAACAATTCGCTTGTATTTGCCACCGCAAACGGGCTGTTCAGTTTCGATTTAAAGCAAAAAGAATTACAGGCGTTGGCTGCTTTGCCCAAAGGGCAGGAAATAGTTTCAATAGCCATAGATACTACCGGGAACAGGGTATATTTTTCATCGGCAACGGGGATCTATACCTTAAAAGGATCAAAGGTATCGGTGGTTACTGAGCAGTTTGGAGGGGCAATCCGCTATTTCGGAGATGGATTGCTGGTTTTCGACTCGCCCAAAAACCTGCTGATGCGGATGGCCGGAATAGATAATGGCCTGGCCGAAAATGCCCTGGCTGTTAAAGCTGCATCCGCCAGTAAAAAAGCTGCTGATACGCTCACTAACCTGAGCATCATCAATATGGTAGAAGCGAACCTTACGGATGATTTTATCATCAACCTCATTAATAAATCCCAGGTGAATTTCCAGGTGAATGTTGATGCCATGATTGAACTATCAGCGCACAATGTTTCATCGGCAGTTATTTCGGCTATGAAAACAGCCATGCGAAAAAAAACATCAGGTGAGGGCGCTAAAAATGCTTCACAGGGCGGGTAAAACCGGCGAAGAGAATACAAAATAAAGTAGTGCCATTACAACAATCAATGTGTCAGAAAATGAATAAAATAATCTCTCTCCTGTTTCTTTTGTGTTTTGCAGTATCATTTGCACAGGCACAAACATCCGAGGTGCTTACCAATGCTACTATCGTAAAAATGGTAAAGGCAAAGCTTTCGGACGATATCATTATTGATGAGATTAACAATGCCCGGGTAAATTTTGATGTGAGCCCCGAAGGCATTAAATCGCTTACAGCGCAAAATGTATCGGAGCCGGTTATAGAAACCATGAAAAAAGCTGTTGCTGCACAGGAAAGTATTACACAGCCGGCCGCTGCTGCAGTTCCGGCTGTGGCAGTGGCAACAACTGCTGTAGCTGCTACCCAGGCCTCGGCCGCGGATCAGCCGGCAACCACAGCGGCTGCTGATACCCTGGAAAAAGAAGCAACAAAGGATACAAATGCAAGGCAGGTTGAAAATCCAGCTATGCTTGCCACCGGTGTAGCTGCAACCACGGCTGCAGTGGCGGCAACAACCCTTCCAAATACCGAAACCAACAAAACTGAGGCTCCCATCGTGGCTCCGGCAGTACAAGTAAAAGATGAAAAAAGCCTTGTTGCCAGCGAGCCGGTAAAAATCAAGGAAACATTGCCTCCGGGTAAAATCGTAATTGAAACTTCAAAAAACGGGCTTAACACCCAGGTTATGATCAAAAAAACAGCGTTCGAGATTCATGCTGTTAGCTATGTAAATCCGACCAAAGCATTGATTTCATTTTACAATGATGAGTTTACCAAACTGGCACAGTTTATCACTGATTGGGATAAAAAGCTACAGGCATCACTAAGCCGTGAGCAGCAAAGCATTGATGCCATGAACCAGCTTGAGAAAACACTCACGGAAAAGAAAAATGCGGATGCAAAACCCTTCAGCAAGGAAATAACAGATCAGAAGAATACCCTGCTTACCTCGAGGGAAAAGCACAAAGTGATAAAATCGGAAATGGCAGCTGAAGGCAAAGCCCTGGTTGAAAACCTGCAGAAGCTCAGTAAAGAAACGGAAAGCTCGGTGGCTGATAAGTACAAGGAAGTAAGTAAAAACATCAAGAGCTCGAACCCGGATCCTTCGGTAGCTTTAAAATCGCAACCCATTGCCATTAGCGAGCAAAAGTTTAACCAGAGAGTAACTACATATTTTGCGCCTGTAACCATGATGCTGGTTTGTTTCCAGAATGAGAACACTGCAATGCAGGAAACCATTTCGGCGTGGAACAGCAAAGTACTCAAAAGTTTTCAGCAGGACTCGTTGCTCAGGTTGCAATTGGACCCACTGCAAAGCGAGTTATCAAAGTACCAGGCCACTTCGAAGCAGGATCAGAAATTGAAAAAGAAAGAAATAACCGCATTGAAAAAGCAATGCGAAAACCTAGAAAAAGAGCGAAAAACCCTTTCGAAACAAATGGAAACTGACAGCCAAAAACTGGCAGAAACGATGGATAAAATGAGTACCGAGGTACAGGCTGTGGTAAAAGAAAGGTACGAGGATATCATACAGGAGATTGAACATTACTATAAAGATAAATTTAACGAATAACAGCTGCCATGTTCTATCACATTAAAATAAACCACAAGCCACCTGCCTGGTTAACTACCTGCATTGTGCCCGGCATATGTGTGCTTTTACTGTGGCCCATGGTTACTCAGGCACAGGATAGGATTCAAAAGACAGATAAATCGGTTATTGATGCACGGGTTTTGGAAATAAGCACGACAGATATAAAATATAAAAAATTCAGTAACCCGGGTGGCCCCACGTACCTGATCCCCAAAACAGATGTTACCGCTATTGTTTACGAAAACGGCGAAAAAGAAGTTTTCAGCCAGCCGGCACCGGTGCAGGCCACGGTTCCGGTACCTGCGGTTATGGGTGAAGCCGCATCGCGCGAAAAAGCAAGGTATTATGTACTCTCGGGAAATATAAACGAAGCTATTGCTACATACACGCGTTTATTGGCAAACGACCGGACCAACAGCAGTCTGCTGGCCGAAGATGCATATGCACTGGCACTTGCAGGTATTTATGATGCCGCTTTAATGCGCCTGGATATGAGCTGGAACTCGGGATCAAATTTAACTGATACACGGTATTTCAGCGCCCAGGTTTTTGCATTGATGGGCTACGACGAACTGGCACGTGAATTCTGGAAACCAACCGATAAGTATGTGGCACCGGCCTGGATATCAGCCAGGGCAGGTTCGCTGTTGCAGAAATTTGGCAACAAACAGCCGCTCAGCACGATTAAAAACCGGGAACAACTGATCGCGAATTTTAAAAAAGCCAATGAACTGGCCGCGCAAAATGCATATTTCCAATCCATCGCACTATTCCAGGATATAACCAACATCTATCCGGCCGAGTACCTTCCTTATGTAGGCTATAGTATTTCGCTCGAAAAAACAGGAGCTTTTGCCAAATCAGCACAATCTATTGAAAAAGCCATTACCCTGATAGGTGACACACCCGAAGAAAAAACGAGGAAACAATTGCTCGAAAAACGGCTTACCACCATGAAGCTTTATATAACCTCGCCACCTCCTTTAGCTCCGCCAACCATACAGCAAACCAACATGGCAGAGCCCGAAAAACTACAGATGATGGCATATGCCGGTGGGGTAGTTTCGTCACAACTAACAAATTTAAATGCCCGTATTGGTTACTTTGTTACGGGTTCGATAAATGCAGCGCTCGATTTCGGTTTAATAAAAACACCCGAAACTTCGAGTTCCAGCCTGGGACTGTCGGCTTACAACCGTTCGAAAAATTTTGTTTCCGGGGCAGGAATCATGATGTATTCGGGCAACAGCACCACCACATTTGCTGTAAAATTTACACTTGGTTTCAGCAAAATGAACAGGGCGCGCACTTCGAGTTTCGATATTTTCTTCGATGTGAACAAGGCCTTGCAGGAAGAGGGGATAACAACATTTGCATTCTCAGTAGGTAAAAGCTTTTATTTCGGGAAAAGAAAATGAAACATCTCATAACCATATTATTAGCATTACTACTGGGAACACAATTTGCTGTTGCCCAGGCTACCGGGAATATTGATAGTTTCAAAACCAGTATTCTTCCCAAATACAGCATGTATTTCAGCCAGGCTGAGCTTACAGAATACGGGCAGTTGAAATTAACTGCCGTGGATGCATATGTGCAGTTGAAACCCGATGAAAAAAAATCGGTTGTTGGTAATATTGCCAACAGCTGGCGCGACTCGGTTGTAATGATAGGTTATGCAACAAAAACCGAACTCTGGGGCTGGAGTGCCACCAGCGGTAACACCTGGTTGCTCGACGAATGGGACAATGCTGCTGGTCAGCCAGCAGCTTCCGCAGCTATAAAGCCTGCAAAAGCAGTTATGCATCCCTGGTTTTTATACCTGGGATACCAATTGACGGGCGACAGTCAGAAAAACATGAATCTGGCGCTCGACACCCGCATCGGGTTTTACCTGCTACTGAACCGCTGGGATTTTGCTGCCACCGGTACCTTTGGCATGAGTGGCAATATCGATGCCGATCCGACTCCTTACTCCAACCTCGGGCTTATGTCGCGGGTACATTTCCCGATTAAAAACAGTGGTTTCAGTCCCAATATCGGCGGCGAACTCGTTATGGCTTCGTTTGGGTCAACCGGATCCACAGTTAAACCTGCTCTTGTACTCGGGTTTAGCTGGTTTGTAGGCATTGGCAGGATCGATATAGGTGTGAGAATTGGCGACGCAACCTCCGGCATGGGAGGTTACACCATGTACCCGGGTATGGCCAGGATGAAATAACTTTTTACTTGCGGGGTATTCGCTTAAGGTATGCACCAGATAAAAAATGGGGGTAGTTTATTTTCTGCCCCCATTTTCTGTGTGTTAGTATATTTCCATTCGTCCCGAGGCCTTGAGCTCATCGCGCAGCACCTGGTTGAACCAGGTTTGTTCAAGCAAGTCTTCAATGCTCAGGTGCATACGGTAACGCCAGTAGTGATTCGGGTTACCCGGGTTATTGATACGTTCGGCACCGGCATCCTGCAACCTGAGGTTTCCATCAATACCCAATAAATCCTGTATGGCAAAAATAGCCCACATGCTGGGCGAATACAGATGTTGAACAATGATTTGTTTTACAATATATGGCTCGCAGAAAAATGGTGAGGAGAAAGAATTCCCCAGTATCTCGTTATAAAAGCGTTGCGAGAGCGCCGGGTTTTCTTCCCACCAGCCCCGAACAGTTGAAGTATCGTGCGACGATGGCGTTGCCACCGACAAATATGGATAGTTTGCCGGGTGTCCGAATGTAATTTTCGGATCCTTAGGCATACGCTGTACCTCCAGGCTTAATATACCCAGGTTGTTCATTACATCGGGCACACAAGCCGGTACCATTCCCAGGTCTTCGCCACAAAGCAGCATATTGGTGGCATTTTTCAGCACGGGCAGCTTTTGCATGGCTTTGCCCTTCCAGAATTCCTCGTTACGCCTGTAGTAATAATCGAGGTATATTTCGTTGATAATATGTTTAGCCTGGTTATCCAGTTCCTGGTACGAGCGTGTGAAATGCAGCGTGTGCCGTGGGAAGAATGCATTTCCATCAGTTGCGGGTGCACGCAGGAAAATAACTTCCGAAATGAGTGAATACAAACCCTGTATGATCCTTTCGATGCGGCTTCGCATTTCGGGGGTGGCATCCGGCTCGATGGTTAGTTTTTCTTCAATTTTGCGTTGGGTATCATAGTCGGGATGTAAATCGAAACACTGATAGCCCGAAACAACCAGGTAGTTTGCTTTTACAAATTCCGTAAGATCACCAAACCTTTCGTAGAGGAAATGCTCACGGATATACGGTTTACAGAGCCTGTTCTCATCGAACCAGAGTCCCCGGTTTTGCAGTTCGTCGCGATAGTAGGGAATGCTCGGATTAAAATATCCCATTAAACCTTCGACCTGCGCTGACGGAATTTCCCAGATGCGGAAGAACCCCAGGATATGGTCGATGCGGAATGCATCAAAATAATGGGCCAGGTGACGCAGGCGCTGTTGCCACCATGCGTAGTTATCCTTTGCCATTTCGTCCCAGTTATAGGTCGGGAAGCGCCAGTTCTGGCCTTTCACCGAAAAATCATCGGGCGGAGCCCCGGCCTGGCAATCCATATGGTACAAATGCGGATTGAGCCAGGCATCGGCACTGTTACGGTAAATGCCGATAGGAATGTCGCCTTTGAGTACAACGCCCTTCGACCTGGCATACGTAGCAGCGTTAAACAGCTGCAGGTGTGCATGGTATTGTATGAAATAATGAACGGCAATGTCATCGTAATGGGCTGATCCGTCATGCGTAAGGTGCTCGAGCAGCTCGTCGGTAGGTTTGCTGTATTCGCCCCAGCGGCTAAAGTCGGGCGTATTGAAGAGATCGCGCAGGTACGAAAAAGCAGCATACGGCCGCAGCCAATGCTTGTTGTCGTTAAAAAACGAAAGAAACCCGGGATCTTTCAGGAATTTATTTTTCTGTTGATCGTAAATCAGTTTGAAAAACCTCGACTTCAGCGCCATAACAGCTTCGTAATCGATCCTGTGAAGCGAGTTCAGGTATTTGCCCTGTGCTTCGATGATCTGCTGATTAATATCCGAATCAAGCTTACCGATTTCGAGCAGGTTAATATAAATCGGGTGTAGCGCATATACCGAAATGGCCGCATAAGGATACGAATCCATCCAGGTGTGTTTGGCCACGGTATCGTTAACAGGCAGTATTTGTATGAGTCGCATGCCGGTAGCTACCGCCCAGTCGACCAGCAGTTTTATGTCGGTAAATTCGCCAACGCCGAAACCTTCCCTCCTGCGCAGGGCAAAAACCGGGATAGCAACGCCGGCGCCTTTCCACGGATATTGCGGAAAACTAAATTTCTCATCCCCTATTTCGATTACATCCGGAACCTTGCCTTCGGGCAGCGCAATAAAGCGATCCATCGACTTTTCCCAGAATGCTGTTTTGCCATTTTCGTACTTTATGAAATACTTGTAATGTACCGGGAACTCAGAAACCGGCACGCTTACTTCGCCACACCATTGCGGGTGATCGGGATTACCCAGGGTTAGCGCCTTTTTTTCATTCCAGGCGCCCAATGCAGCGGCACTGCCCGAAACGGCAACTTTATGGCCAGGTTTAATGCGCACCACCGAGGGTTTAAACCTCAGGATAACCGATTCGCCGGCAACCCCAATTTTCGCTTTCGGGGCTTTCGACTTCACTTCATTCTTCAATATTGCATTCAGAAATGCGGAGGAATGCAGGGCATACTCAGGATCGGACATGGGCCTCCAGGCATCCGAAAGCAGTATGGTGTTACCCGTTCTGTTCTCGGCCCTGAACACACGGTCGGGCCCCCATTCATCAATAAACGTATTGAAATTATCATCTTTTACCAGGTAACGGTACGAAAAATCAATGTCGGCATCCAACTTAAGCTTATACTCCCAAAGTCCTGATTCGGCATCAATTAATGTCATTAAACCGGCTGCCTGCTGTTCGCCACCGCCCAATTCGGGGATTGAACCAGTCAGCATTAACGACTGGCCAATAAACGTGTTATAAATTATCCGGAAATGTACTAACATAAACCTGGTTTTTAAGTGGAAAATAAAAATGCAAAATTCGCTGATTCGCTTATAAAAATAGTAAAAACTGCGAAAGATTTGTTTTTATAAATGCATTCGGCAAATAATTTTAATTTTATAATTCAAATTTCATGGCTGCTGACCGGTACACACCGGCCGTTTTGTCACTGCCTGTTTCAATCAATACACTGATATCCATCCCTATGATCGCTTACACAACAAACAACAGGCCTGTAGAAGTGAGGCAATTAAATGAAAATGACCTGGATAACCTGGTAATGTACCTCAACAGACTAAAGCCGGAAACGGTGATGCGGTTTGGTCCACACGGATTTGACAAACAATCAGTTTCGGCAATTTTTCAGGATACAGATCAGTACAAGGGATATATTGTTATTGATACCGAAACGTCAGAAATTGTTGCCTATGCGGTGATCAAAATCGGGTTTCTGGAACATGATCGTTTTCGGCTGCAATCGTATGGCATAACACCCGACCCTGTGACTGACTGTACTTTTGCCCCATCGGTTGCTGATGATTGGCAAAGCCAGGGGCTGGGCAATATCATGTTCGGATTTATAGTTAACCACCTGAAAACCATCGCCATAAAAAGAATAATACTATGGGGAGGCGTACAAAGCAGCAACCAAAGGGCGGTGAACTACTACACACGCCATGGTTTCAGAAACCTCGGCCAATTTGAGTATAACGGGTTGAATTATGATATGATTTTGGATATACCCTGAAACGATCCGGGGCCGGGGATGATCAAAATCCAACAATATGATATGCTTTTTAAAAACTGACATTGCGCCGGCAAGCCGGTTTTCCTGAGTTGGTAATTGTTTGGCAAAGGTAATTTCACGGTTGTCTGTCGAAAAGTCAGGGTATTTGCCATGGCCTGATTCTTGAAGCCAGTGTATTCAGATTTTTCAATCGCCACAGCCAGGAGGTTTCCGCGAAAGTATTTACCGGAAAATGATACCGGAATTAAATGATCAATGTTGAAACAACTGCATAGGCGGGCTTGTTTATAAAAGCAACTTATACAAAAAATGAACAGACAAATTATATTAAAATCGAGGCCAAAAGGCATGCCTGCCCTCAGCGATTTCGACATCATCGAAACAGCCCTTGCCCCGTTAAAAGAAGGAGAGTTGTTATTAAAAGCCAAATACATATCGGTTGACCCGTATATGCGTGGACGCATGAGTGATGCAAAATCGTATGTTCAGCCTTTCGCGGTTGGTCAGCCATTAAACGGCGGGGTGATAGCCGAAGTTATTGAAAGTCATAATCCTGAGTTTATGCCAGGCGATTTTGTGCTCGGCCACCTGCAATGGCAGGAACAACAGGTGGTGAATGCTGAACAGGTAAAGAAGCTCGACAAAAACGAAGCCCCGTTGAGTTTTTACCTGGGGATGCTAGGTATGCCGGGGCTTACAGCCTATTTCGGACTGCTGGATATCGGCAAACCCGTTGCCGGCGAAACGGTTGTGGTTTCGGGTGCTGCCGGTGCTGTGGGTATGGCAGTTTGCCAGATAGCCCGCATTAAAGGCTGCAAGGTGGTTGGCATAGCCGGAAGCGACGAAAAGAACGCTTACCTCCGCGATGTGCTGAAAGTAGATGAAGTGATTAACTACCAGTCAGAAAAAAACCTGAAAGCCGCCATAGCCCGTGCCTGCCCCAATGGCGTGGATGTGTATTTCGATAATGTGGGCGGCTCTGTTTCGGATGCCGTAATTTACAACATCAACAATAAGGCACGCATTGTACTTTGTGGCCAGATTTCGCTCTACAACAGCCTCGACTTGCCAACCGGCCCGCGGCTTCAACCGGTATTACTGAAACGAAGCGCCTTGATGCAGGGCTTCATCGTGAGTAACTTTGCTTCCCGGTTCGGGGAAGGCGTTAAACAGCTTACTCAAT
>CAYNVK010000078.1:0-10848 GCA_964400395.1 uncultured Lentimicrobiaceae bacterium
TTTCCAGGTATGGAACAAAGCATTGCCGGGGCGTTTCAGGTTGCTGACGATAAACCGTGCAGCACGCAGCGCCGGTTGCAGGTAGTCCTCACGCCCGAAGGCTATGTGGGCATCAACCAGTGCGCTGATCATCAGGGCATTCCACGATACCAGCATTTTGTCGTCGAGCGCCGGTCGCGTTCTTTCCGACCTTGTTTTGAGCAGTTGCGAACGGCAATACGCAGTAAGTGAAGCCAGCTCTTCGGCCGAAAGATAATGCCGCTGGGCAAACAGATCATCGCTCTCCACCCGCATCAGAATATTACGCCCGTGTTCCCAGAGTCCCTTATTCCCGACACCATAGTATTCGCCACCCAGTTCGGCATAGTGCCCGAGCGCTTCGGCAAACTGCTCCTGTGTCCAGGTATAAAACAGGCCTTCTTCACCTTCGCTGTCGGCATCCAGGGCCGAATAAAAAACGCCTTCGGGAGCGGTAAGTTCCCGATCGGTAAAATCAATAGTTTGCTCTACAATTTCTTTGTAAAACAAGATGTTATTATGAAGCCAGGCCGATGAATAAAGGCTGATCAGCTGGGCATTATCGTAAAGCATTTTTTCGAAATGAGGCACTTTCCACGACGCATCAGTAGAGTACCGCGCAAAACCGCCGCCTGCCTGGTCATAAATACCGCCACGGCCCATCTTTTGCAGGGTCAGTTCGACCATATTCAGCGCCGTTTCGTTTTTGGTCTGAACGAAATAATCGAGCAGGAACCTGAGTACCACAGGCAAGGGAAATTTCGGTGCACCCTGTAATCCGCCTTCCTGCATATCGAAGCTGGTATGCAATATGTTGAATATCGCCTCAAAATCCGCCTGCGAAGTTTTGTTTTCGGGCGGGCTCTTTAAAATTTGGTTCTGCATGGCAACCCCATCAGCAATTTCGGTAGCCTGCTGTTCGAGTTCGGCATACCGGTTCTGGTACAGCTCATGTACATTTTCGAGCAATTGCCGCCACTGTTCGGGCCTAAAGTAAGTCCCGCCCCAAAACGGCCTGCCATCGGGCAAGGCAAAACAATTCAACGGCCAGCCACCACTGCCATGCAACTGCTGTACTGCATCCATAAAAACGTGATCCACATCAGGGCGCTCCTCCCTGTCCACTTTCACACAAACAAAAAAATCGTTCATTACACTAGCAATCGATTCGTCCATAAAGGATTCGTGCTCCATTACATGGCACCAATGACAGGAAGAATACCCGATGCTGATCAGTAAAGGCTTACCGAGCCGGCGCGCTTCTTCAAAAGCTTCGTCGCCGTAAGGAAGCCAGTTAACCGGGTTATGGGCATGTTGCAGCAGGTATGGGCTCGACTCGTGAATAAGCTGGTTGGTGTGGTTCATGGTTAATTTGTTTGTGTTTCAAACATGGAGGCGAATAAATGGTTCAAAGTTTAAATGCCTTCGGCGTTAAGAGGATTCAATGTTGTTTCAGGGCTTCGTGTTTCATTAGGTTTCAGGTTCCTTGTTTCAGGTTTCAGGTTTCAGGTTTCAAGTTCCAGGTTACGAATTCCAGGTTCCAGGTTCAATGCTCCACAAGCACAACCATAATCCCCAATCCCCAATCAAAAATCAGCAATCCGTAACCCGTAATCCGCAACCCGAATTCCGCAATCCGCAATCCTCATTCCGCAATCCCCAATCCGCATTCCGAAATCCGAAATCCGACATCTGACATCCAACATCCAACATCCTTCTATTCCACCACAATTTCGTCCAAAAACAGCCAACACTTATATCCTGCACCGGGATGCCAGGCCGGGCAAACGCCCTGGTTGCGGGCTACCAATTTTACAAACCTGGCCTTGCCATTCACAGCAAAGGCAAGAGGCCTGACTATAAATCCTTTCACTTCCTTATCGGCAGAAAAAGAACTTTCGCCAACCTTGCGGTATGTGATCCCATCATCGGAAACCTCCACCTGAACAAGCCGTGGTAGAAAAACCCATGCATTGTTCTCCGACAGGAAATTACATTTTATATTTTTCACCGGCTGCAGGGTAGCCAAATCCAGCACTATATCCAGGTCATTGCCCTCTAAACCCATCCATGAAGCATCGCGCCTGCCGGAATTACCAAGCACTCCATCAACCAGGGCAACCAGGTTTTGGGAACTGGTTTTATCATTCCCCTCCGGTTTTATTATTGCACCAAGTGCTTTGTTACTACCAAGTTTCCAGCTGCTGATGTTTGTTGAAATATAGCCATCACGGGCAGGCACGGCATACAATGTTCCTGTTTTGCCAGCCGGTATCGGCGACAGGAAACGGGGAGCGTTTTTGGTGGGCACTTTATTAAAATCGTAATAAATATCGGTTTCCCTGGCATTAACCGTTAGCTTGTACATCATTTGATGAGCCTGGGTATCGAATTGTGGCTGCAGAACCACGTCACTCGTAATCAGATCCCAGTTGTCGGTACGGAAGGATGGAGCCGGCAAGCCCGAAGCATTGAAAAACGTAGCTTGCGATGTATTGGTAAAGGCATACCGGGCCGCAACAGGCTTATTCACCTTCCGTGAATAAAGCACCAGCTTTTCGCCCATAACTTTTACCGTTGCCGGGTAAAACACCCGGTCGGCACCGGCAATAGTGAAATTATTATTTGCATTGCTGACCAGTTTCAGGGCACGTTCAGCATATTGAAAAGAAAGGATAAGCTCATTGCCCGATATTTTCATATCTGTATAAACCGGGCCCGAAAAACTTTCCCCGCTCTTGCCATATGTTTTGTCCAACGCCCAAAGCGCAAGCCTCTTGCCTACATCAAGTTTGTTTTTAGGATGTATATCATTAATATTATCAACCAGGTCCATGGTTACAGCCATCCCGGTGTTAGGAACAGAAAGACATTTCAGCTGGGCTTCGCGTAGCAGAGCGCCGGCATAAGGTTCTTCGTAGGCAAAAGGGGCTATTTGTACGAAATAGAAAGGAAAATCGCCCAATCCCCAGGCATTTCGCCAGGAAGTAATCATGGTTTTCATCAGCGCCGGGTAAAGCCTGGCATCCAGAATATTGGATTCGCCCTGGTACCAGATGGCTCCTTTGATGGTATAATTGAGCAGTGGATGAATCATGGCATTGAACAGCACGCCCGGGGTTCCGGGCCACCATTGGCTTCCGTTATAATGATCCAGGTAAAAGCCCAGGTCGGGTTCTGCCTTAATGCTTTCAACCGGGGTCCAGACCTCGGCAGGGGTTCCTCCCCAGGCAGTGGAGATGAGTCCGACCGGCACCCCCAGTTTTTCGTTCAGATACGCCCCGTAAAACCATGCCGTGGCACTGAAATCATTTACAGTATTTGTATCGGCAGTACGCCAGCTACCTTTGCAGTTAGCCAGGGGCACGGCCGAAGTATCCCTCCCGACCGTAAACAAACGAACATCGGCATATTTACCGCTGGCTACCTCGTTGCGTACTTCCGGATTATAATTTTTCCATCCTCCGAGCCCCCGCATCGTAAACTCCATATTCGACTGCCCCGAACATACCCAAACCTCCCCTATCATGATATTCCCGATGATGATGGAATAATCGTTCCCGGTAATGGTCATTTTATAAGGGCCTCCGGCTTTAGGTGTGTTGAGGGTTGTGCTCCAGGTGCCCGTGGCCGGAGTGGTGGTAATAACAGGTGCATTCTGCCAACTGGCTTGTATCACCACTTTCTCACCGGCATCGGCCCAGCCCCAGACACGAATGGTGGCATTTTGCTGTAAAACCATATTATTCCCGATCAGGGCCGGAAGGCGGATGGCACTTTTCACACTTAAAGGAGCAATTATTCCTGCAAATACGACAAGAAAAGCTAAAAAGATACGCTGGCAGTTATTCATACATCTTGATTTTAATGCAAAGCTAAGGGTAAAGCTTAGTTGTATGAAATTAAAGAAAAAAAATACTTCCTGAAATATGATGAAGTGAAAAGTTGATCCCCGAAAGGCATGGCGCAGCCACCAATTATCCCGGCCTGGCGCAGCAGTTCCGAAAATTGGATGTATCTCAACATTTCAGCCTTCTGTATGTTAATCAATAAACCCAAAAAATCCAACCTATGAAAACAGCTACCATTGTTATAGTCGTGCTGGTTGTGATTTTTATATTCTTTCAATCTTTTACACTCATGTCGGCAAAACGCACCGAAGCGCAGAAATATACCGTTGTACACCGCGATGCTGATTTTGAAATCAGGTTTTACCCTTCGGCCATTATGGCAACGGTAAAATCGGAAGCGCGCTCGTACAAAGAACTCTCGGGGCCGGGATTCCGGACGCTTGCGGGTTACATCTTCGGCGGCAACCGGCTGGAAGCCAGCATACCGATGACAGCACCTGTACATATGGACATTAACGATACGTTATCGAGTATGAGTTTTGTTATGCCAGGGTTCTATAATACAGGTAACCTGCCATTGCCGAACGACACCGGTATAATCATACACGAGTCGGCAGATGAGTATGTGGCAGCAGTCAGTTTTGGAGGATTTGCCTCGGATAAGGATATAAAACACTACACCGAAAAGCTTCGGCAATTACTTTTACAAAAAGGGATAAAAACGATTGGGCATTACAGGTACCTGGGCTACAATCCGCCTTACCAGCTTGCAGGCCGTCGGAACGAAATTATTGTTACCGTGGAATGGGACACCCCAAAAATCAGCTAATCCCTTAAACCAATCAACGGCAAGCTATATATGTCACTTTACATGAAACTTTAGTCCTTCGTGATCAGCCTTTGACTGCAATGATCAGTACTCACAAGTTAATGAATGCACCCAACCTTAACCAACACAGATTTTTATGCACACAAATATATACGGAGAAGCATTAGTTCCCTGCAGCACATCGCCACTCACAGGTTATTACCGCAATGGTTGCTGCGATACCGATAAGGATGATGTAGGCGTACATTCGGTATGCGTAATCGTTACAAAAGAGTTTCTCGAATACTCGAAAAGTATTGGCAATGACCTTATTACCCCTATGCCAGAGTGGCGGTTTCCGGGGCTTGTTCCGGGCGACCGCTGGTGTCTTTGTGCATCGCGATGGGTTGAAGCCTGGCATGCCGGCGTTGCCCCGAAAGTTGTACTGGAAGCTACCCACGAAAAAACACTCGAGCATATCCCAATGGCAGAATTAATAAAATACGCCCACAGGGAATAAAAACAGTCGGACCATGACAGATTTTAAGCCGGTACTAAAATATAGGAGCCGATTTATTGCATTTTTTCATGATGTTTTCAGGAAAAAGCCTGTAACTTATACTGCATAATTACGTCATACACAATCATAATCCTTTTCATTTTCAGCCTTTTAATCTTTAAAACCAGTAATAGTATGTTTAAAACCAGACTTATCGTGCTTGCCTGCCTTGCCATGGCAGTGTTAGCTTCGTGCAATTCGAAAGAAAAGGCACGTATGCCAAAGCAATTTACAGCTGAACAGCTTTACAACAACCTTTCGGTAGGCGCAGCAGGTTTCAGCGCTGACGAATCAAAAATACTGGTTGATAATAACTCGACCGGTATTTACAATGTTTTCGAATTAAACATTGCCGATACTACTTTTAAGCCTTTAACGCATTCGAAAAAGGAATCGTTTTTTGCAGTTGATTACCTGCCCGGATCAGGAAAATATATTTATTCGGCCGACCAGGGTGGAAATGAAAACTCACATCTTTACCTGGCGAACCAGGCCGATACGCTTGTGCGCGATCTCACCCCCTGGCCTAACAGCGCCAATAACTTTGCAGGCTGGAGCGCCGATAAAAAAGCCATGTATATAACAAGCAATCAACGTAACCCGCAGTTTTTCGATATCTGGAAACTGGATACCCTTACCTGGAAGCCAACCCTACTGTACCAGAACAACGAAGGATTGGATCCGGCAGGTGTGAGCAAAAGCGAGCGTTACATTGCCCTGGTTAAAAGCATCACTACCGATAAAAATGAACTTTACCTGTACGACCAGTCGACAAAAACCAGCAAACGGCTGAGCAACGATCATGAAGCAACCTGGAATCCGGCCGGTTTCGAAAAGAATGACAGCATTATGTACTACACTACCAACGATGGAAGCGAATTCAGCTACCTGGTAAAGTATCACATAAACAGCGGAAAATCCGAGAAAATATTTGAAGACAAATGGGATGTAGCCGGTATGAGCCTGAGCGAAAATGAAAAATATCACACCATATTCGTGAACGAGGATGGCAAAAATAAAATATTGCTTTTCGACCACGCTACAGGGAAGACTGTTAGTTTACCTGAAATTAAGGACGGGGATGTGTTGGGAGTTACCATTTCGCCCAGCGAAAAGAAACTTTTGCTCACGGTTGGCAGCAGCACCAGCCCCGCCAATCTTTACCTCTACAATATCGAAAGCAAAGCCTTAAAACAACTTACCTCCACGCTCAATCCGGAGGTTGACCGCAACGACCTGGTGCAGGCCGAAGTAGTGAGGTTTAAATCGTTCGACGGCCTCGAAATTCCGGCCATTTATTATAAACCTTTGCAAGCTGATAAAAAGAATAAGGTGGGTGCGCTGATATTTGTACACGGAGGGCCCGGCGGACAAAGTCGTGTAGGTTTCAGCAAGGATATTCAGTATTGCGTGAACCATGGCTATGCTGTGCTTGCCGTTAATAACAGGGGCAGCAGCGGTTACGGGAAATCCTTTTACAAAATGGATAACCGCGACCATAGCAATGGCGACCTGAAAGACTGCATTTATGGCAAGAAATGGCTGGCATCGCAGGATTATATTGACAGTACAGCCATCGGAATTGTAGGTGGCAGCTATGGCGGATGCATGGTGCTGGGCGCGCTTGCGTTCCATCCCGATGAATTTAAAGTGGGTGTCGATCTGTATGGAGTTGCAAACTGGTTACGCACACTCCGGAGCATTCCCCCTTACTGGGAATCGTTCCGCAAAGCACTCTACGATGAAATGGGCGACCCGAATACTGCTGATAGTGTAAGACTGAAGAATATCTCACCTCTGTATAATTACCAGAAAATCACCAAGCCTCTGCTGGTTTTCCAGGGGGCAAATGATGTGAGGGTTTTACCGGTTGAGAGTGATGAAATTGTTGCCGGCGTGAAGAAAAACGGTGTTCCTGTGGAGTATGTAGTATATCCTGACGAAGGTCATGGCTTTGCAAAGAAAGCAAACCAGATTACAACCGCCAAGCGCATACTCCAGTTTCTGGATAAATACCTCAGGGCAAAACCCCAGGCGGAGAGCTGAATAGAATTCAAAAGTGGAAAATGGCTGGTTTAAACCAGCCATTTTTTTTACGTCAGTTATCAGGGTAAAATATTCCATTCCATCAGCATGCTCAATAATTTACATGCACGATCAGCTTACCGGCTTTTGTCGCGTAAAGCGGACCATTTTTGCCACCCATTTTATAATGGTAAATAAGGGCCTTAATATCCCAAACCCGATTTCTTTCGAAAATATGGTTGCTACAGCAGCAATTACGGCCGGGGGAGCTACATAACCTAAGGCTCCGGCAATATCATGCTGCGAAAAAGCCGTTATCACCGGGTGATAAAAGCGCCATGTAACAATAGCAACAAAGACTATATTTATAAACCAGGCTATTCCACTGGGCAGCAAATAAAGTCCCCTGAATTTTGTCCGGAATTGTCTTATTACTTCCTTCAGTTGCTTTTCGATCGTGCTTTCAGAAACCAATAGCGAAAGCGTACTTTGTCCTTCGGCCAGCGCCTGCATGGGCGATATAAAAATAAGTATATCACCACTGATGCTTCCCTGCATCCGTATACACACTTTATCACCTTCCACGGTGCTTTGTATCTGCCCGGTACGGATCATTTCGTGGTATGTGGCCACAGCCTGGTGGAAATACATAACTATGCTTTTGGATGAAACATTCCAAGGATGTTCTCACCTAATTTAACCACCACGGTTATCAGGTTCTTCCAGAAATCGACTGAAATATTAATGGCGTCATGATGAAGCTGGTTGATAAATGTAACCGGCTGTTCGGCAAATGCTTTGGCTACCCGCGTAGTAATATCACCATCCATCCCGATAATGGTTTGCAGCATAACTTTTTCGGTTCCTATGTCGTTGGCTTTTTTAAAAACCATAAGCTGTCGCAAATCGAGGTTCAGCTCATATTTATCAGCCTCACGGGCCGTTAAATTCCTGAATTTGCGCACCATTTCGGCATCATCGAAATCGCAGACTTTTTTATCGCCGCAGGGATCAACGCCTTCCATTTTTAAAATACGCCTGATGTCGTCGGAGATATTATGGATGCGTTGAAGCATCATGATATCAGGCTGAATGGTGTCGTCGGGTGGTTTAACCCTGCTCAAATAATCGCGGAGCATTTTCATGGAACTCTCGGCCCGGTCGCTTAATTCCTTAAACGAATCATATCCCGAACCCAGCAATACCATTTTACCTCTGAAAATATTCTGCACGCCTTCTTCGGGCGGCGGCATCACCTGCTGGTATTTTATCCCGAGTGCAACCAGCTTCTCATGGTACTTGGTAGCGATGGAGTGCAGCATCAACCGCGGGCTCGACGGGGCTTTCGACGCAACCATCTCGTCCTTGATAATGGTGTTTATTTCAAGGTGTGTGAGATCGTAAAGTGTTGAACTTACTTTCTCCTCTAACTTTTTAGCCTTGCCAAACATAGCAGCTCATATTAGCTTATGGCGTGGCTGTTTTGGCCGATTCCTTCTCGAAAAAGTCGAGGGCACCCAGAATTTCTTTTAAGGTCTCGATATTTTTACGCACGATATCGTGTCCCTGGCTTTCGCGCGACAGGTGAAAATCGCGGAGCTCACGGTATTCGTTTACAAACTTTTCGGTCATGGCGGTGGTAATGTCGCCGGTTACCAGGTTAATCTGCGAACACATACGGTCCTCAGTACTTTCGGTAACAATAGTGGTTTTTATACCTTCAACGTTGTTAAACGAATATTTCCCCACAAGGGTATTGGTTTCTAACCGGGTGAGGTTCGACAGGTTTGCCAGTGCCTCTTTCAGAAATGTGTTTTTATCGCTCATCATGTTGCTTTTAATTGTTAATGTAAATTGAATGATCAAAATCAGACCTGGCAGCGACAGGGAGTTTACGAAGAAACGGTTGATCAGCAGCGCAATTAAAATAGCAATGGAAACAGGCTGGGACTTAGGAATGGATGCGTCCCGCAATTCATATCAGCGTGAGAAGTACTAAAACAACAATCATCGCTTATAGTTCAAATCCGGGCATTCGACCTGCCGCATATGCAAAAAATCACCCTTTTATGCGCAGCATTGCCGACACCCAAAGGTGTGATTATGGTATGCGAAAAAACAAAAATCGGATGTCCTTAGGTTTTCCCGAAGGGAATACATACCAATAGCTACATGAAAGCGGAGCACAGGATTGTCCGTTGGACATTAATATTCATTGTTTCCTGTTAATCCCCTGACGGGGAATCAGGATTTTGGTAGATTTTTTTATTGTTATTTATCCCCTGACGGGGAATACCAATTTTGAAATATGCTTTACACCTCTACAAAATTATCAAAGTTGCACTGTGATCGAGCTTGTTTTTATGCCTTGTCAGTGCTGCGGGAACTGGTTAAACCTGAATTTGTTTTCGTCCCACTTATCTTTGGGTTTATGCTCGCCTTCGGGATGGCCCACCGGGATAACGTTAAGCGGCACCAGGTTTGCCGGCAGGTTTAAAATACGACGTACGGGCTCCATTCTTTCTTCGTAGGGATAGGTGGCCGTCCAAACGGCTCCCAGGCCAAGCGACTCGGCAGCGAGCAGGATATTTTCGGTTACTGCGCTGCAATCCTGTACCCAATAGCGGTTCATTACGCCGGTGGTATCATTTCCATGATCGCCGCACACTACCAGGGCTGCAGCGGCATCGCGGGTCATTTTGGCATAGGGGAGCTCCTCGCCCAGGGTTTTAAGCAACTGACTGTCGGTTACCGCAATGATAAACCAGGGTTGGCGGTTGTTAGCCGAAGGCGCTGCCATTCCGCACCTGGCAAGCATCACCAGGGTTTCGCGATCAATACCAGCCGGTGTAAATTTACGTACGCTGGTACGTTTAAAAATGGTTTTAAAGGTATCGTTCATGGATGATTTCTTTTATTTCGATGGTAGGATTTGCTTCGAACCAGAAACGGCTTTCTTCCCTAAAATCAGAGAGATGCTCCGTAGCCAGGTGCACATCGAGCGCATCCTGCGAGGCCCATTTCTCGACCAGGCAAAAGCGCTGCGGCGCATATGGCGACACAAAAAGCTCGTATTGCAGGCAGCCTTCTTCGGCCAGCACAAGCGGTTGCAGATCGGCAAATGCCTCAGTGAACTGTTTTACAAAAATTTCATTTAATGCATAAAATACAATAACCTGGACCATGATGATTTACAATTTACGAGTTATGATTTACGAGTTACGATTGACGATTAAAAATTTACGATTTATGAGTTACGATTTACCCTGTCTGCTCACTCAACCAGGCAGTTATCTTTGCTTTTCGCGTCATTGCGAGCGGAGCGAAGCAACACTTTTCACTTTTCACTCTGCACTCAACACTAAGTAATCAGCACTACCCAAAATTCACCTAAGATAATCCTAATTCCTTTTTTACAGTCTTTTACCGCACTTAGCCTTTTTATTGCGCATTGGCTGTATCGGGCAAATTGCTGCAAGGAACATACGATCAGATTTCAGGATTATTTTTTTGACCCCTCTGCCCGTTGGGCATCTCCCCGTAGGGGAGAACCTTGCGAACAAATTTTGTACAAACTTTCAGGTTAG
>CAYNVK010000079.1:0-10683 GCA_964400395.1 uncultured Lentimicrobiaceae bacterium
GGGCTATTTGGTTTCTTCACTTAACGTTTTGATATATTCAACAATTTTATCAAGCTGCTCGTCAGTCAGCTGTCCTTTGTACGATGGCATGGAACCTTTGGGAAATCCTTTTACAATATCTGCTTCGGGCTCAAGAATTGACTTTTTGATGTAAGCCTCATCCACTTTAATTTCGCGTTCCTTGCCATTGGTTTCAACTATAGCTTTATGCCCGAAAATTCCTTTGTACGATGGCCCAACAATCTTGGTTCCGTCGGAGGAGTGGCAGGCGATGCAGCCTTTTTGTTCAGTGAGAAGTTTTCCTTCGAAGCCCGGTTTTGCAGCTACTGTTGAATCAACTTTAACGGGACCTGCGGCATACCAGGCATCAAATTCTTTCTGATCGACCACCTTTACAGCCGTACCCATGTACGAATGCCGAAGCCCGCAGTATTCGGCACAAAATAAGTCGTAAGTGCCGGGAACCATGGCTTTAAACCACATGTAATTATCTTTTCCCGGAACTACGTCTTCTTTCAGGCGGAAGGCAGGTATATACAGGCTGTGAATCACATCAACCGAATTCATGTTGAGGGTTACATCTTTATTCAGCGGGATATAGAGAGTATCTTCAACAATACCATTGGCATATTCGAAACGCCAGCTCCACATCTGGGCCGTGACTTTAATTTTCATGGCTCCTTCAGGTACCCTCCGCGATGGAATATATGAATGCCAGCCCAGCCAGAACATAAACAGAACCAGGATCAGGGGGATTACAGTCCAGATGATCTCCAGCTTGGTGCTGCCTTCAATTTCGGAGGCTACCGGGTTCTTTTTCTTGTTATATTTTACAATGAAGTAAACAATTACTGCCGAAATGCCTATCAGGAAAAAAAGCGAAATCCCGATAATAACTGCAAATGTTGTATCTACTCCCTGCGAAAAGTTTGAAACTCCTGAGAACATATGATTTAACGGTATAAGTAGTCAAAAAAGGTTATGATGATTACTACAGCATAAATGGCAAGTACGAGTGTAACCATGAAGCGGTATATTTTCTCGTCGAACTTCAGGTGCATGAAGTAGAGCAGCACAATAGCAGCTTTAATCGAGGCAATCAGCATGGCTGCCGCTGTGTTGAAAGGACCCAGGTGCACACTTGTGATGGTTACGGTAAGTATGGTAAGCATGATCAGGCTCAACAGAACCACGATGTGCGATTTATAGCTTGAAATATGATTTTTGTGTTCGCTCATGGTATTAATGTATTAAGTAGAACAAAGGGAACAGGAAAATCCAGATTAAGTCGACCAGGTGCCAGTATAAACCACCGTTTTCGAGCAACGAAACCCGGTTCTGATTCACCGATCCGTTCTGCACTTTCGCGTAAACAACCCCAAGCAGTGCAACACCTACAATGATATGAATGGCATGTAAGCCAGTCATGAAAAAATAGAGACCAAAGAAAAGCATATCACCTTTGCTCAGGCTCATCAGGAATTCGCTTCCAGGATAAATATCGTGATGGAATTTGGCACCCCATTCAAAATATTTATTTACCAGGAACACCAATGCCAGCAGTATAGTTACGGCAATAAAAATAAGAGTGAGCTTTTTATTGCCTGTTTGTAATGCCGTTATCGACATAGCCACCGTCATACTGCTTACCAGCAGAATAATTGTATTGATTAAACCTATGGTTACATCAAGCTCCTGGTGTGCCAGGTGAAATTCAACAGGGTGTTTGTATCGGTAAACCGAGTACACAATGAACAGACCGCCAAAAAGCAATATCTCGGTAAAGATAAACAACCACATGCCTATTTTTGAAGCAACCGGATCGAAGTGATCTACATGTTCGGTATGATTTTGTTCCATAAACAGACTATTTTTCGGTTAATTCATAAGGTTCATGGTTCACAGTCGGGATCTCCTCAAAATTTTCGATCCATGGCGGTGATTGTATTTTCCATTCAAGTGTCCTGCCACCCCAGGGATCATCAATTTCTTCGGGTGTTCCTTTTTTAGCCCTGAGCAGGTTCACAACCACAATAACCAGGGCTGTTCCCAGCACCCACGACCCAATGGTCGATATCAGGTTAGGCGTTGCAAATTCAGGAAGATAATCGTAATACCTGCGGGGCATACCCATCATCCCTAAAATAAACATAGGGAAGTAAAGTAAGTTGAAACCGATAAATAACAATAAGAGCCCGCGGTTAGCCACTTTTTTATTGTACATCTTGCCAAACATTTTCGGGTACCAGTAATGCAGCGCAGCAAAAAAGGCGAGTCCGGCACCTCCAAACACAATATAATGGAAGTGCGCAACCACAAACATGGTATCGGTAACGTGCACATCGGTCGAAACACTTCCCAGTACCAGGCCGGTAAGACCTCCGATCATAAAAATGAAAATAAAAGCCATTGCCCACCAGAATGGAGGTTCCAGCGAAATGGATCCCTTGTACATAGTGGCGGTCCAGTTAAAAACTTTAATGGCACTGGGTATAGCCACCAGGAAGGTAAGGAATGAAAATACCAGTCGGGCAGTTTCGCTCATTCCCGAGGTGAACATATGATGCCCCCAAACCAGGTAACCTACAAAGGCAATGGCAAGGCTCGACATAGCAATAGCTTTGTACCCGAATACCGTACGATGCGAAAAGGTGGTGATAATTTCGGTAATAGCCCCCATGGCCGGTAATATCATGATGTATACTGCGGGATGCGAATATATCCAGAACAAATGCTGGTACAAAATCGGATCACCACCCTGGGCCGGATCGAAAAAGCCTATGTGTAATAACCTGTCGGCCACCACCATCAGGAATGTGATCCCTACTACCGGGGTTGCAAGCAATTGTATCCATGCCGTGCCATAAAGCGACCATATGAACAACGGCATCCGGAAAAATCCCATGCCCGGAGCACGCATACGGTGAATGGTTACAATAAAATTTAACCCGGTGAGTATTGACGAAAATCCCAGTACAAACGCGCCGAAAACAGTCAGCACCACGTTGGTATTAGTCTTCAGGCTATATGGAGCATAAAAGGTCCAGCCGGTATCAGGAGGCCCGTCACCTGTAAATATCCCCACCAAAATAATAGTTGCCCCAAGAATGAATAAATACCACGAAAAGAGGTTCAGCTTTGGGAAGGCAACATCCTTTGCGCCAATCATAATGGGAATCATGAAATTACCGAATGAAGCCGCCAGCCCGGGAATGATAAACAGGAATATCATGGTAAGCCCGTGTACCGTAAACAATGCATTATACGTTTGCGGACCCATGATTTGCTGCCCCGGCGCAATCAGTTCGAGTTTCATAAATATGCCCATTACCACTCCCGCAAAAAAGAAAAAGAGCTGAGAATACAGGTAAAGCAGGGCAATGCGCTTGTGATCGGTTGATAAGATCCATGCCCGGATGCCTGTATATTTACCTTGCTGCTCAAGGTAACTCGGCATCCGATGAGTTGTGAAATTTCCGGTCATGTATGTGAGTATAATTATTGGTTTGTTGAATTTAATTTTCTTCTGCGTCCGCGAACCAGCAGGTATATTAAAAGTGAAACTGCAAAAATGATAGTGATTGTGGCTGTTATGCGGGTTATGTCTAATGAGTAACGTTCCGATTTTTTATCATATGAATAACAGAACTTCAGCACTTTTATAAGGGTTGGTGCCGATTTTCCTTCAGAGGCTTCGATAACGGCAAGTTTAAATTCGAAGGGCTGAAAATCGATGCCTTTCAGGTACCTGGTAATTTTACCCTCGGGGCTGATCATGATAAGCGCTCCTTCGTGCAGAAACTGGTTATTCACCATTTTAAATCCAAATCCGAGGGCTTTGGTTGCTTTGGCAATATTGGCACTGTCGCCGGTCAGGAAAGTCCATCCGTTTGGATCTTTGCCTTTCAGCTTTTTTAAATAGTTAAGTCTTTTATCCCGCCCGAGTTCCCAGTTTTCGCGGCTGTCGAAACTGATGGTGAGCGCCTGGTAGTCTTTCCCAAAAGCCAGCCCTGTTGCGTCAATCACCTGGGCGAGGCCATTCATTAACGGGCTGCATATGCCCGGGCACCTGTAATATACAAAACTAACAACTGTAGGCTTATTGATGATTTGTTTCAGGTTAACCTGCTTCCCGGTGTGATCAGTAAGAATAATGTCATTTGGTACATACTGGTCGAGGTGTTCGGTAATTCCCACTTCGAGGTTTTTACCATCTTGAGCATGTAGAGTTGAGGAAGCAAAAAACGATACTGCCAGTAATAATGGCAGCGTAAACCGCGAAATGGTTTTTCTCATTTGTTTATAATATTTTTTGGTCAGTAAGTAGTAATTGAGTGAAGTGAAAGGGCTTGGCTGAAATTCAGCAAAAAAGCAGTGCTATCCAAACCAGTCCTTTATTGTTAACGCTTTATTAACAATAGTCGATCACGAATTGTTTACTCATAACCGACTATTAATATACAAATCGATTATTTTATTATAGCCTGATACCAGCTATATAAACAACAGAGCAATTATATTTTTAATGTAAGTGGTGATGCATACTTTCTTCGAGGTAGGGATGATTTTTTGCGATCAGCGGCGCTTTGGCAAGCGCTCTGCCAAAAGCAAACAGGAATAGCCCGGCAAGGCCTGCAAACACACCTATTTCTATGATTCCAATGGAAGGAGATTTCAGAAAATCGGGCATCACCTGCTCATAAATATCAGCGTATAATCCAATCAGCAACAGGATGCAGATGCTATACACGATATTTATGTTTTTATCGAATTTCTGCGGCAGCAACACAATAAACGGGATGAACCAATTGATGGCAAAATTGAGGTAGAAGAATATTTTCCAGCCGTTATCCCAGCGTTTAGCATAATAAATGGTTTCTTCGGGGATGTTTCCGAACCAGATCAGGGCAAACTGTGCAAAATACAGGTATCCCCAAATGATGCTCAGCCCGAACATATACCTCGAAAAATCGAGAAGGTGGTATTCGTTCATGTCTTTGAAATATCCCTTTTTATGCAAAACAATCGCGATAAGGGCTACCAGTGAAGTACCATGGTAAAATGCCGCCCCGAAGTTTTTAAAAGCAAATATGGTGCTGAACCAGTGTGCATCAATCGACATGATCCAATCAAACGATGCCATCGAAAAAGTTAATGCAAGCACGAAAATAAATACCTTCGACCAGAATTCCATTTTTTCGAACATTTCAATCCCGCCGAGCGAATCTTCCTGCAGCGAAAGTTTACGCAGGTATCGCGTTAACAGTATCCATGCCGCGAAGAATATCACGATACGGATCATGAAAAAGGGAACATTCAGGTAGGGTGCTTTGTGCGCCAGCAATTCGTCGCCTGCCACCAGGTCGGGATGCGACCAGTGGTAAATATCGTGAAGGCCAAAAAACATCACCAGCATAATTACAGCTGCGTAAGGAATATACGCCATCAATGCTTCGGGTATTCTCCTGAACATTGCCGACCATCCTGACTGGGTAATGTACTGCAGGCTGAAAAAGAATGCGGCACCTATGGCTAATGAAAGGAAGTAATAGTTATTTAACAACAGGTTTGCCCAGGTTCTGTGGGTATCGGTGAGGAAACCATACACCAGCCCGATTGCCCCAAGAGCCATCAGGACAAAGGTTATATAATTAAATTTCTTTGTAACAATAACGTTGGTATCCATACACGGAAGCTTATTTAGAGTTCTTTTGAAGAATATTCTTTACATAAAGGGCAATCATCCAACGGTCGTTGGGCCTGATCTGCGGACCATGCGCGCCCATGGTATTCCATCCCATGGTAATAACATGGTATACTTCGCCTATAGGCGCTGCCAGCATACGCTCCGAAACCAGCGAAGCAGGCTGCATTGTATATTTACCACTCGTGTACAGATGCCCGTCGCCTTTACCGGCAACGCCATGGCAATTCTGGCAGTATATGGTAAACATTTCCTTGCCTCTGGCCAGGTTGGCTTCGTCGGCTTTCAGTTCGCAAACCAGTTCCTTGCCTGCCAACAGCCGGCCTTCGGGAGTAGCAGGGTATTGATAAGGAATCATTTCGCGCGGTATGGATCCCTCCACTGGAAGCTGCATGGTAATTCCGTTAGCCATGGCTGAGTCGGATGAATAGGTTTCGAAGGCCAGCGAATGAGCCATATCGGGGAAATATTCATATCCTTTCTGTATGCGCGTACGGTCGCACGAAACAAGCAACAGCGCTGAAAGAGCCAGAACAAATGCTGTTTTAAAAGGGGTTTTACTTAAGTAACCCATATGTGTATTTTTTTTACGTAACATGTTTAAAATTCCTTTTCGTACACTTCTGATGCACCATTTGCTTTTAAAACGCTCGATATAGCTTCGAAACCGCCGCCGGCATTATTTTTATCAAAAAGTATGATAAACTTGTCGTCGGTGGCTCTTTCGTCGGGCAGAAAATACTTTTTACCCGGGAAAATCCTGGCCCTGATAGAGAAGGTGAAAAGGCTGAGGATGGTTACTGTCAGGATGGTAAGTACCAGCGTAATAATGATAAATGAAGGAAATGCATTGGTGGGTTTGCCCCCGTAGTTAATCGGCCAGTCAATCACCGAAGTGTAATAAAGAAAGGATAAAACTCCTACTACTGCCGCAAAACCATATAAAAATGCGGCCTTGGTGAAATGCGATTTCCTTTTCAATGCATCTATTGCTTCCATGACAGGATAGGGAGTATAAATTTCATCGATAACGAAATTTTTACCCTGTGCTCCTTCAATACCTGTCAGTAAATCGTGTTTACTATCGAATACACCTATAATGTGTGTTGCGCTCATAATGGATCGGTATTTTAATGTTTTTCCGTTATTTCGGTTGGTTTCAGCACGCTCTTCACTTCACTGATGGCAATCATAGGCACAAAGCGGAAGAAGAAGAGTACACCTATGGTAAATATTCCGATGGTTCCAAGGTAGATGCAGATTTCAACCCAGGTTGGTGAGTATGTTGTCCACGATGAAGGAAGGTAATCTTTTGCCAGGGAGGTAACTACGATATTAAACCGCTCGTACCACATACCAAGGTTTATAATGAGCGAAATGATAAACAGTGCAGCCGTGTTGCTTCTTACTTTTTTCGACCACATAGCCTGTGGAATAACAGCGTTACAGATGATCATTGCCCAAAACATGAATGAATAATCGCCGGTAACACGGTTATGGAAAAAGGTGAACATCTCATAAGGATTGCCACTGTACCACGACATAAAAACTTCGGTGGTGTAGGCGGTTCCCATGATCAGGGAAATGAATACCAGAATTTTAGCAATAGCATTGAGGTGCGAATCCGTAACATATTCTTCGAGGTGATAATACTTGCGTATTACAATCATAAGCGTCATTACCATGGCAAAACCTGAGAAAATAGCACCTACTACAAAGTAAGGGGGAAATAAGGTTGTATGCCAGCCGGGGATCACGGAAGTGGCAAAGTCAGTAGATACGATGGAGTGAACTGATACTACCAGTACAGCTGCAATTCCACCAAGTACATAGCTGAGTCCTTCGTAACGTAACCATTCCTTTGTCGATCCGGTCCATCCAAATGCCAGGAAGCCGTAAATAGCTTTCTTTAACTTCGATTTGGCGCGGTCGCGGATGGATGCAAAATCGGGAACCATTCCGAAGTACCAGAACGATGCTGATATCAGCAAATATGCGCTGATGGCAATAAAATCCCAGAAAAGGGGCGAATTAAAGTTTACCCACAGCGGACCACGGGTGTTCGGATAAGGGAATATGAAGAATGCTAACCATACCCGGCCCATATGTATGGCAGGGAAAATAGCGGCACAACCCACGGCGAACACAGTCATGGCTTCTGCCGCACGGTTAATGGATGTACGCCATTTCTGCCTGAGGATAAGCAGGAATATGGAAAATGCAGTACCGGCATGGCCGATCCCGATCCACCATACAAAATTGATGATTTCCCAGCCCCAGGCTACCGAATTGTTAACAGCCCAGGTGCCAATACCATATCTTACGGTATAATACAGGGCAAAAATCCCGATTCCGGCCAGCGTTACACTCACGGCCATAGCTGCTTTCCACCATCCCGGGGTTTTATTGTCAATAGGCGCAATGATGTCGCTGGTAATCTGCCGGTAATTCTTGTTTCCCAGAATCAGCGGACCTCGTACTTCAGCTTTATACATATTTTATAGGTATTGCGTGTTAGTTTTTATTCGTGTGCTTAATTGGTTTCGATACTAAAAATCAGGCTTTTGCGGCTTCTTCATCCCGGTTCCGGACCTTGGTGAGGTAGCCTACTGCCGGTAACGTATGAATTTCTTCAATCAGATGGTAATTGCGCTGGTCAGCAATCAGGTCGGTGAGTTTGGCCTGGGTATTGTTCCTGTCGCCAAAAATGATGGCTCCTGCCGGGCAAGCCTGCATACATGCGGTTTGAATTTCGCCGTCAGCAAGCGGACGGTTTTCGAGTTTGGCCTGGAGCTTTTTCTCCTGGATGCGCTGCACGCAGAATGAGCACTTTTCGACCACACCCCGTTCTCTTACAGTAACATCAGGGTTCAACACCATGCGACCCATATCACTGTTCATGTTGTAATCGAAGGCATCGTTGGTTGCATAGCGGAACCAGTTAAAGCGGCGTACCTTGTAAGGACAGTTGTTAATACAGTATTTGGTTCCTATACAGCGGTTGTAAGCCATTTGGTTCAAACCTTCGTGGCTGTGGTTGGTAGCCGATACCGGGCATACATTTTCGCAGGGTGCATTATCGCAGTGCTGGCACATCACAGGCTGGAAATATACCGATGGATTTGCCTTGTCGTCAGAATAATACCTGTCCATGCGTATCCAGTGCATGATACGCGTCATAGCTACCTGCTCCTTGCCAACCACCGGCACGTTGTTCTCGGCCTGGCAACCAATAACACAGGCGCTGCAACCGGTACAAGCATTCAGGTCAATTGACATTCCCCAGTGGTGTCCTTCATAAACAACCTCTTTATAAAGTGTCTGGTTATTTTTTTCAATTTCTTCGTGCATCTCGTTGCCGGCATTGGGCTTTTCCTGCCATTCCTTCAAGGTGGTTTCGCGCACAATGTCGCGGCCTTCCATAGAATGATGCGTTTGGGTGGAGGCCAGATTGTATTTTTTACCGGTTTTTGCCACGGCTGTTGCCGTTATATAAGCTTTTCGGCAGTCGCCTTCCGTTTTCATAAAAGGGAATACATTTATGCCAACGCCTTCGGCAACTTTACCAGCCTTCGAACGGCCATACCCGTATGCTATGCTTACAGTCCCTTCGGCTTGTCCCGGTTGTACAAAAGCTACCAGTTCGAGTCCATCGGCCAGTTTGAGCACGTCGCCGGTAGCAATACCAGCTTTTTCGGCCATGGCAGGCGAAATGGCTGCAAAGTTATCCCAGCAAACCTTCGAAATCGGGTCGGGCATTTCCATCATCCATGGGTTATTGGTATGCACCCCGTTGCCCAGTGCTATGGTTTCATAAAATGAAATCTCAATTTCTGCTGTTTTAACAGCGGCAATTTTGGCTGCAGCTTCGGCGAGTGGAAGCGCAGAAAATGAAGGTTTTACTTCGCTTGCCGGCAATTCGAAAACACCACGTTGCAGGGTGTTGTTCCAGAAACTGGCAGGTGAAGCAAATTCCGATTGTTTTGCTGTAAAATTCTGCTGCCAGTAATTTTTTAAATATACATTAAATGTAGTGGTATTGCCGGCCCATTTCAGCAGGCTTTCCTGTGCCTGGCGTGTATCGAATATATTCCTGATTGTGGGTTGCTGAAGGCTGAAAATGCCCTTTTTAGGCTCGGCATCATTCCATGATTCGAGGAAATGATGGTCTGGAGCTACCACCTGGCAGGCGGCGGCTGTTTCGTTCATGGCTGTGGCAAAACTAACACTCAGGGCTACTTTCGCAAGACCGTCGGTCAGGCTTTTGGGATCGCTGTAATCATAAACGGGGTTAACATTGTAAAAGATAACTGCCCCGGTTTTACCCTCGTTCATTTCTTTCACAAGGTTTACCATTTCTTCGTCGAGGCCTTTGCGTATATTGAGCGATGCGTTGAAATCAATGGTTGTGCCATAATTCTGCAACATCGCATTAATGGCATTTACAACAATTTGTAAGCTGGTATCATTTATTCCGCATACAACCAGCGATTTGCCTTTGGCCTCAACCAGCTTTTTGGCAAGTTTGCTTATGTCGACCGCTGAGGCAGGTGCATTATAAACAGTACTTCCGGTAGCTTTGGCAATTTCGTTGTACAGGCTCAGGATTACCGAAGCCTGCTGACTTGGCTTAATGGGGAAGCGATAATCGGCATTTGCCCCGGTAAGCGACATGCCTGTTTCGAAAACAGTAAGTTGCGAAATTGTTCTTTTGCCCTTGTTTAATCGACGGCCAGCTGCAAAACGCCGGGTAAACTCGACAGGCATCAGCCAGGTACCCAGGAAATCAGCATCGAAACTCACAATCATATCCGCCTTATCAAAATAATAATCCGGAATGGTTTGTAGACCGAACGTAAGGTTATTGGCTTTTAGCAGGGCAGAGGCGGAAACTGCGTCGTATGTGATATGCCGGGCTGTGATATATTTTTTCTTGAATTCCTCAATCACCTGCAAGGTTGCGGGGCTTATTACTGTTG
>CAYNVK010000080.1:0-4467 GCA_964400395.1 uncultured Lentimicrobiaceae bacterium
ACAAGCATACAGCGGGGCCACAAGCCAGAATATGTCGATAGGCGGAAACCTGATTAACAATACAGTAGGTACAACAGCCGGAGGAACCACTACGGTAAGGCAGTGCAATTTTTCATTAGTACCGGTAACCTTTTTCGGAAACACTTCAGCTACCATCAGTAACACATTAAATTCGCCACTTACGGTTTTTGATAAGGTGATATTGAATAAAGGCAATTCGCAGGCTACCACACTTACAATCAGCATTGGCGGTACTTTAACAACCCTTACTGATAACTGGTTAACCTTACAAAATGGCACACTCATTTATAACCGGACCGGGAATCTGAATATAGCTACAGGTACCCCGCTGGTAATTCCTGCTTCCGCTGGTTTAACCATCAATAATTCACCTTCAAATATTACCATCGGCACCAACACAACCAGTGGCACAATCTTATCGCTGAGTGGTAAACTGAAGTTGACCAATAATTTTACAGGGAATGTGTACATAGGTACAAACGGTACTACGGCAGCGAGTCATAACGATATTCAATACTCGAGTGCCGGAACTTCGGCTATTGAAATTGCAAGCGGAAACCTTTTTGTAAATGGCCAGATCCGGAGAGACCCTTCGAATGCCTCGGGAATTCTGAGTTATACCCAAACCGGCGGAAATGTAACCATCCTGGGTAACGCGGTAGCTGCTTCGCCTGCAAATACCAATAATGCCAAACTGGAAGTATTGAACGATGGAAGCCAGTTCACCATGTCGGGTGGTAACCTCACCCTGGTGCGTGGTGGTGGAGGAAATATATTTGGTGATCTGTATCTGAGGCCTGCATCGGGCAGCGTAACCGGCGGAACCATAACCTTAGCCCCGGCTGCAACCGGCAATCAAACATTTCAAATTGAATCGGGTCTGCCACTGAACAACCTTACCCTGAGCGGGTCGGCAGGTAATGTTGCAACCGCCAAATTAATGGTAAGCCCGCTGGTACTCAATGGTAACCTGGTGATCGGAACCAATACTGTTTTTAATACCAACAACATCAATACTACTTTTAACGGAAATTTTACCAATAATGCAGGTGCTGCCGGGTATGTGGCAGGTACCAATCTAACTACCTTCAGTGCATCGAACAGTTCATCCTATTTGGGGGCTCAAACCCTCACAGGAGCAACAAACTTTTATAACCTCACCGTAAGTCCGGGGGCATCGCTAACATTGAATACCTCGTGCAACGTGCTCGACGATCTTGTATTGAGTTCGGGTACGCTGATACTGGGCGCCAGGCTGGTACAGGTTTCAGGAAATTTCACAAATAATGCCCGTTTTACGGATAATAATGTGGCTAATACCGGAATCAGGCTTATGGGGACTATTCCCCAGCATGTATCGGGTGAGGGAAATTTCGGAAGGCTCGAAATCAATAATGCCTCCGGCGTATTGCTCGACAATGACATTTATCTGGAAGAAGACCTGGCAATGACACAGGGAATATTCGATATTGGCGAATACCTGCTTTCGCTTGGACTGAACAGTAACATTCAGGGTTCGTCGTACAGTGCCACAAAAATGATTAAAACGGATGGTGTTTTCAGCAGCCAGGGCGTGCGGAAACTCTTCCCGACCGGGGCAACAGCATCTTTCGTGTACCCAATGGGAACACCCGGCAAGTACACGCCTGTAACATTATCGAAATCAAGTTCGGGAACCGTAGGCTATGTGCAGATTAATCCGGTTTCGAAGCGACATCCTTCGGTAATTGATCCTGCCAATGCACTCGACTATTACTGGAAAGTAACCAGTTCGGGTATTACCGGGTTTACGGGAAGTTTGGTTTTCAACTACCTGCAAAGTGATGTGAAAGGGACGCTGGAAACCAGTTATATGGCTGCCCGCCTGATAGTTCCGGGAACAAGCTGGAGTATGGCAAATACAAACAATGCCACCACGAACCTGATCACGTTTAACCATACCGGATCAAATAACCTGGGCGGTGAATATACAGCCGGGACAAGTGCTGCATTTCCACCGGATGTGCCGGTATACACCAGCAACAAAAACGGGAACTGGAGCGATAAAACCATCTGGACACAAACCAGCGGCACAACATATCCTTGCCCCGACGGGGGGCCGAATGGATTTATTGTAATTGTGAATCACGAAGTTACTGCCAACAGCAATTTCTGCCAGGCATACCGTACAACCATTAATAACAAGCTCAAAATTGTTTCACCTTATTTCGGGCATAACCTGGGTACGGTTGATGGCAGTGGCACTTTGTACCTGGAGGCAGGCTCGTTTCCTGCAGGTATTTACACCGAATTCCTCGACTGTGCAAACAATGGCACGATTGAATATAGCGGTAGCGGTACCTATACTATTGTAGCCGATTTATATAACAGCGTACCCAATATCCTGGTTTCAGGAACCGGAACCCGGGTACTTCCTGCAAAAGACCTTACTATCTGCAAATCGCTGAAAATTAATGGCCCCATACTCGATAACAGTGTTAACAACCGTGAACTCTTTATACAGGGAACCATGGAACTGATCAGCGGATCGTTTAACAGTGGAACCGGCAGCACGGCAACAGTTTCGTACCAGGGTTCAAACTTACAGACCATCGGCGGCAGCCTGGGCAATTTTACCGGAACAAATGCTTTCAATAATTTTGAAATCAACAATGCTGCAGGTCTCAGTGTTAACACGGGTGGTGCGGTCGAAGTAAAAGGCAATTTATATCTTACCAATGGTTTGATCAATACAATACCTGATGCACCATGGAATTGCGGTACACTAAACATCACCAACACCGCAATAAACTGTGTTATCCCGGCAGGAGGCAGTTCCGTATCTTTTGTTAATGGTCCGTTATCGAAAAAAATAAACCAGGGCGACGATTTTCTTTACCCGCTGGGCATTTACAAATCCGGAATCGGAAATGTGGCTGGAAACAGGCTCCGGCTTTCTTCGTCCAAATCGGGAACAATCCTCTGGACAGCCTCGTATAATAATCCCAATCCTACTTTCAGCAGCTTTACCGCGCGTCTCGAAGGTGTAAGTTCAAAAGAATACTGGAAAGTTCAGGCTCTTGCAGGGAGTAAATCGGCGATAAATATTAGCTGGAATCCCGAAAGCGATATAACCCCGTTGGTTACGCAGAACGGACTGTCGGACATTACCATTAGTTCGTATTCATCAGGAAGCTGGCGACAGGTGGTTACCACAGCTACCGGAGATGATTATAACGGAACAGCTTCAACCTCAGCGCTGGTAACCTCAGCAGGATCGAATGATTATACCCTTGCTTCCTTAAGCCTGCTTCGGCCGAAGGCGAAACTCGATCCAACAGGCCCTACATGCGGCGATGCCGGAATTCCCGTTTCGTTTGTAAGCCCGACATCAATTCCGTTCAGTTATGTGCTCAACTATTCGGTCGACAATGTTGCCCAGCCACCGGTAACCATTTCGGCGCTGCCTTACATCCTGCCAACACCAATACCCGGAGTATATAAACTTACTTCTTTCACTTATAACAATGGTGCCGGAAATGGTGTTGTTGATGCAAGCACGGTAACCGTGAATGCTATACCCACAACCGCTGATGCAGGCCCCGACCAGGCACTTTGCGGTATTACTTCGGCAACCCTCAATGCGAATCCACTCGGTATTACAACCGGCACAGGCGTTTGGAGCATAGTAAGCGGCAAAGGCGGTACATTGATAACACCTACCAGCCAAACCAGCCAGTTTATCGGACTTAACGGTACATCGTACAAACTCCGCTGGACCATAAGCAACGGTACATGTGTATCAACTGATGATGTTTTAATTAACTTCACACTGTTACCACTTGCGCCATCAGCTGTGGCCACACAAACCCTCTGCGACAATTCAACAATTTCCGATATACAGGTAACACCACCTTCGGGATCAACAGTAACCTGGTTTACTACACCCACCGGAGGCACAGTTTTACCTAACTCGCAGGTGCTTACCTCGGGCGATTATTATGCCGAATCGAATGCAGGTACAGGCTGTTTGAGCCTTACCCGCACAAAGGTTACGGTTACTGTGATACAACAGGTCTGGACCGGAGCCATCAGCACCGACTGGAATGTACCTGGTAACTGGTCGTGTGGTTCATTACCCAACCTGAGCTCGAATATACAAATTCCTAATGTTGCCAATAAACCGGTGTTGAGCACAGGTGCAACGGGAGCCGTTAAAAACATTAATATTTCGAGCAACTCTTCGTTAACGGTTACAAACAACACATTACAAATTGCTGGCACCATAACCAACAGCGGCACTTTTACTGCTACTACCGGTACCATCGAAATGCGTGGATCGGCAGCACAGGTAATCGGTACTAATTTATTCAGCGGCAACACCATTAAAGGTTTAACAATCAACAACGCAGCAGGCGTCACACTCCAGGGACCTCTGAACGTTACCGGCGTTGTGAGTGCCCTTTC
>CAYNVK010000080.1:4567-10605 GCA_964400395.1 uncultured Lentimicrobiaceae bacterium
TTTCCATTTATTCGTCAGGATGGGTAAAATACATAACAGCGGCTAATCCTTTGGTACCTGTAAGCGGGTATGCTGCAAATATGGGCGCAAATGCAGCAGCAAAAACCATAAATGCTACCGGTATTGTTAATAGTGGCAATCTTACAAGGACATTGTATAACCATAACCGGGTTTATACCAAGGGATTCAACCTGGCAGGGAACCCATACCCCTCTCCTATCAACTGGAATGCTGCATCAGGCTGGACAAAAACCAACATCGATAATGCGTTGTACTATTTTGATGCATCCACAACCGATCAGTATACCGGAACTTACAGCACCTATATCAATGGCATTTCGAGCAACGGTACTGCAAATGGGATAATCCCGTCCATGCAGGGTTTCTTTATCCATGTATCGAACGGCAGTTACCCGGTTACAGCCACGCTGGCAATGGACAACCGGGTTCGGGTCAATAACCTCACGCCGGCATTTCATAAGTCGGAAACAGCGCAGGATCAGCCCCTGGTGCGGCTTTCGGCGGCTTATGAAAACAAAAATGTTATCGACCCTGTAGTTGTTTATTTTGATGCCAATGCATCGCAGGGATTCGACCAGATGCTTGATGCGCTGAAGCTGATGAATACGGATTTAAATGTACCTAATTTATATGCAGTTACCCCTCAAACGGATTTGCTTTCGATCAGTGCGCTGCCGTTGCCGGCTGACAGTATTACCCGCGTTCCGCTTGGCATAAAAACCGAAAAGGCAGGTTGGGTCATTCTGAATGCTACAAATCTGGACAACATCCCGTCAGGATTGAATGTGTACCTGGCTGATGATGCCACAGGCCGGGTTTTGAATCTGCAACAAATCCCAACTTACCGGGTAAATATAAGCCCTGGTTCTGTAAATAACCGGTTCGCACTCTTGTTCTCCGAAAAAGAAATTACCGGTATTATAAACGAGAGCAATGTATTTTATGCAAACATCGAAAACGGGAAACTCAACGTGTATGTGAACCTGCCTACAGCCAATGAATCGCGCTTAACCATCCTCAACGTACTGGGGCAGGTGATGCAGCAGCAGGATTTATACGGCAACGGGCAGCACGAAATAGATACCAGGTTAACCGGCGGGATCTATATCCTGAGCCTGCAATCGCAACAGGGAATAAATTCAATTAAAATTTATATTCCAAAATGATGACAAGTAACTCTTTATATAAAAGCGTCAATGCAACAACCATACGACTTATTTTAAGTTGTATGGTTTTCATCTTACTCAGCATTTCGGCCTCGGCACAGGAGGATCCGCCACGCCCGCTGCAGGTTTCAACATTTCAGAACCTTAGTTTTGGGGCCATCATACAGGGAACTACCGGTGGTAAAATCATCATTGATCCGGAAGGATCACGCTCAGTTACCGGCGATATTATCCCGGTTAATATGGGATATTCCTATTACCCGGCAATATTCGAAATCAGGGCACTACCCGGGGCGCTGATCAATATTGTAAACGGTCCGGATGTATTGCTTAACGGAAACAACGGCGGAACCTTGCTGCTGCATATTGGCAACAGCATACCCAACTCCCCGTTTATTAATACCCGTAATCCGGCCTCGCCGATCCAGGTCAGGATTGGAGGAACACTAACTGTTGGCAACAGCATAGCAAATCCGGCCGGTAATTATATCGGGTATTTTACAGTAACATTCGCCCAGCAGTAATCCATGTATTTCAAGCCTTTTCATACCAATCGCATAAGCGCTGTAAAGCTGCCGCAAAGGCTGGTGTGGAATGTGCGTACCCGCAGTTTACTGTTTTCAATCGTGTGTGCTGTATTTCTTTTGTTCACAAACACAGCAAAAGCGCAGGTTTCGGCTGACGAATACGAGGAAATCTCAGTTTATCTCGCAGTGCAGGGTGTTGGGGGTTATGATGTAACCGCCGTTTACAGGAACGACCAGGTGTACCTGCCGGTTGCCCAGATTTTTCAATGTCTAAAAATCAACCAGAAAACGACAGAATTTAACGATACCATCAGCGGTTTTTTCCTGGATGAGAATAACAAATATATCATCAGCATTCCCGGGAGATCGGTATTTATTGATGGTAAACTTGTAAAACTCACAGACGAAGAACTCATTAATTTCGAAACCACCGGGCCTTCACTCAGGGTTGATCAATATGGCAGGCTGTTCGGGCTCAACTGTAAATTCAATTTCAGCAGTCTTACCGTTGAACTGAAAACTGCCCACGAATTGCCGGTTATAAAAGAGCTCCGCCTGGAGCAAATGCGAAAAAACATAAGCCGGCTTAAGGGCGAAATTAAAGTGGACACCAATTATAAACGCCGCTACCATGTATTTCGCGGTGGTATGGCCGACTGGGCCATTTATTCGACCCAGGTAAGCAACGGGCCAACCGAAAACCGGGCCATGCTGGCCGTGGGGACTGAATTCCTGGGTGGCGAAACCAACATCGAACTCAACTATTCATCAAAAAACCAATTCGAAAAAAGACAGCAGCAATATCACTGGCGGTGGGCCAACAACGACACCAGGGTTGTGAAACAGGTAATTGTCGGGAAAATAGCCTCAAAATCAATTGCAAGTATATATTCGCCGCTGGTGGGCGCAGTAGTAACCAACACCCCTACTTCGTTCAGGCGGTCGTTTGGCAGCTATACCATGTCCGATTTCACGGAACCGGGCTGGACTGTAGAGCTTTACATTAACAACGTGGTGGTTGATTTTACCACTGCCGATGCCTCGGGATTCTTCAAATTTGATATTCCTCTTGTATATGGTTCGTCGAATGTATTGCTGAAATTTTATGGTCCCTGGGGCGAAGAACGCCGAAGGGAACAAACCATAAACGTTCCTTATAATTTCCTTCCCAAAGGCGAATTCCAGTACACCGCCGCCGGGGCATTGGTACAGGATACCCTTCAGAGTTTCTTTACGCGTACCGAAGTAAATTATGGCGTCAACCGTCATGTAACTGTAGGTGGCGGTTACGAATACCTCTCATCCATAGTTTCGTCGCCATCCATTCCTTTTGTTACCGGTTCGGCACAGATTTTCAATAATCTGCTGTTCAACGGGGAGTATGCCTATGGCGTGCGGACCAAAGCGCTCTTAAGCTACAGCACACCCAACAATTTTGTTTTCGACATCGACTATACCAAATATGCAAATGAGCAGAAAGCCATTATCTTTAATTACCTCGAAGAAAGAAGGCTCAGGATGTCGATCCCTGTAAAGATCAATAAATTTATGGCTTATACCCGTTTTTCGTACGGGCAGAATATACTGAAGGAAACCAACTATTCAACCGCCGAAGCTACCCTATCGACTTTTGTAAAAGGGGTAAGTGCCAACTTTACGGGAAATGCCAACTGGCTCCGCTCCAACGACCTTTATATTTACGGAAACCTGGGCCTGGGTTTTCGCTTTTTCCGCACCTTATCGTTCCGACCACAGGCCCAATACGATTTCACCAACAAGGAATTTATTTTTACCAAGGTTGAACTTGAAAACAATTTCTCACCCAAAGCAAATCTTTCGCTGGTATGGGAAAACAACATGCGCAACAACATTAACAGCGTTCAGCTCACCTTCCGGTACGATTTTTCATTTGCGCAAGCCAGTGTAAGCGCCTGGGTATCGAAAAACCGGGTTGTTACCGGTCAAAATGCCAGGGGAAGTTTTGCCTTCGGAAGCGGGAATGGAAGGATTATTGCCGATATGCGTACCCAGGTCGGAAGAGCAGGCTTGTCCATTGTTCCGTTCCTCGACATTAACAACAACAACCTGCACGACGACGATGAGCCTATGGTTTCGGGCCTCAATACACGTATTAACGGCGGAAGAATCTTACCCGACTCCAGGGATTCTATTATCCGTATCATGGATCTGGAGCCTTTTGCAAGCTATATGCTCGAATTTAGCGATACACAATTCGACAATATTGCCTGGCAGATAAAAAACAAAACCATCAGCATCATGATGGATCCGAACCAGTTTAAGCTGCTCCTTATTCCTGTAAAGGTAATGGGCGAAATAAATGGTATGGTTTATATACGCAACGGCTCCAATATGCGGGCCCAGGGCCGTATACAGGTTAATATTTTTGACCAGGACGATAACCTTGTTGCCAGGACCCAAAGCGAATCGGACGGGTATTTCAACTATCTGGGACTGGCTCCGGGAACCTATTATGCCGAGGTCGACAAAGCCCAATTGGCAAAACTGAAATATGTTTCGGTTCCAAAACGATTTGATTTCGAAATTCAGCCATCGGAAAACGGGGATATCATCGATAATATCGAATTCCAGCTCATGAAGCCGGTTGCTGAAACACAGGCTGAGGTTAAAGAAGAGCCTAAACCGGTTGTGGTTGAGGAAAAGGAACCAATTGTTGTTGAGGAAAAGAAACCGATTGTAAAAGAAGCAGTTGTAACAATTCCTCCGGCTGATATTGCTCCGGTAGCAACAGTTACTCACCAGTTCTTTATACAGGCCGGCGCATTTAAAAATAAAAAGAATGCCGACCGCCTGGTAAAAGATCTGACAAAACTCACCTCGCAGAAATGGTTCATCGAAACTGAAGATGGTTGGTATAAGGTACGCACCGGATATTTCGCGTCGCGTGAAGCTGCCAACTCCGTTAAGGAATCGCTGAATACAAAGGATATATCATACTACATTTCCGAATTACCCAATGCTACCAAACAGGCTCAGGCTCAGGCAGGCACAGAAGTTGTTCAGCAGAAACAACAGGCGGCAGAAGAACAAAAACCTGAGGTAAAAACGACAAAAGAAACCGCTGCAACACCACTCATGGATTGCGACAGTGCTAATGTGAACAACGGGTATTTTGTACAGGCAGGTGCATTTATGATCAGGGCCAATGCCGAAAAACTTGCTGCCAAACTGATCAAAGAAACCGGTAAACCATGGTTTATTGCTTGCGGAAACGGTTTCTACAAGGTTCGGTTAGGGTATTTCACCTCCAAAGAAGAAGCGAAGAAACTTGAAAAATCGCTCAGGTCGACGGGTATTAAATTCTATGTAAATAAGCCAAAGGGAACTATTATAAAAGAACAACCAAAAGCTGAAACCTTGCCTGCCACCCAAAAGCCTGCCGAAATACAGCCTGTTACAAAACCCGAAAAAGCCGCGGAAACAAAGGTTGTACCAACACAGTTGCCCGATCAGAAAGAAAGCAAGCCGAAAGTTACCGAACCTGAAAAAACAAAAGAAACAAAGCCTGCGGAGGTAATCCAGGCCAAAACTGTTAAAAAGACCAAGGACGGTAAAGTTGTGGTTCCGCCAATTGACGAAATCAGCAAGGCTGAACCAACCAAATTCTTTATACAGGCCGGTGCTTTCGACTCGAAGGTACATGCCGAGCGCCTTGCCAGCGACCTGTTGCAGCTCACCCTGAAACGCTGGTTCATAGTGTACGATGATGGATTATACAAAGTAAGGCTCGGATACTTCACCAGCAAAGAAGCGGCCAAGCGTGTGGAAGAAACGCTCAATACCACCGAGGTTCCGTATTATGTTGATGGCATTTCGGATCTAGCGAAGCCCATTGAGCTGAAGGATATTCCTAAAGGAAAAGATCAGAAACAAAAAAACGGGGACAACCTTCAAAACCCCAAAGAAAAGAAGAATGATGAGAAAACGCCTGCTAATAAGCAGGAACCACAGGGTAACGCCGGTGATAAAGAAAAGACAAAAGCCGGCAAACGAAATGGATTCGTCGAAATCCCGCTCAACGATAAATACGACAAGAACCTTGACGAACATAAATTCTATATACAGGCTGATGCATTTACCAACAGGGCTTCGGCTGAGCAGCTGGTAACTGAGCTTTATATTACAACCCGCAAGGAATGGTTTATCGTGGCCGAAGATGGGCTCTTTAAAGTACGGCTGGGATACTTTGGTTCGAAGGATGAAGCAAAATATGTTGAAGGCACGCTTAATACTCCGGGAACATATTACTATATCGATGAGTTACCTGCCGAATAAACAGAAATTT